>CADBTF010000143.1 GCA_902797485.1 uncultured Ruminococcus sp.
AATATAATCTTAAACCAAGCTATACAAAAGCACTGCCTGCCTGACGCACAAGCGTGAAAGGGGCAAGCTGGGGTTCACCCCCATTTAAAATATAATCTTAAACCAAGCTATACAAAAGCACTGCCCGCCCAACGCACAAGCGTGAAAGGGGAGAGCAGGGGGAGATTTGTCCTCGAATGGGCTCGGACAGATCGGGGCAGAGCCCCAAATAAAAATTAGGAGATGAGGACTTGAATGAGAATAGGGAGGCAGACCGCTTGATCTCTATGCGGAATGCTATGATAATCACCTATATCGTGCTGACGATAGTGGCTGTCAGCGTGCTTGTGAGCGTGCTGCTGTTTTCTAAGGAGCGGGCTATGCTCAAGCAGTCCGAAAGCTATTGCGCTGTGGCGGCTGCACAGTCCTCACGGAATGTGGAGAATTTCTGCAATAATATTGAGGAGGCCTCCTGCATCGTATTTATGGGGGAGGAGTTTTCTTCGTTTTATCCTAAGAATACGGAGTATACCGCCTCGGAACAGGGAACGATAGACAGGCTGAATGATCTGTTTGCTATGGCGGGATATATGTACGATTACGGCGACTTCGGCATTATTTACAGCAATAACAGCACCGTCGGGCTGGTGTCGGACGGCACGCTGGACCTGTTCGGAGAGCAGTGCTACAGCAAGGCAGTCCAGCTGCTGGGGGAAAAGCAGCAAACATGGAATATGTTCTATTCGGAGAATGTTTCAAGGATATGCTTTTTGAAGAAGGTCAATGAGCACGCAGTTTTTATCGCATCGGTTTATTCAACACAGTTCAGCAGGGTGTTCAGCAAGCTTTCGACAGGGTCTACCCTGAGCCTTTATGTGGCGGACGAGAACAATAAGATCATATATGCCACTGAAAGCTCAGGCTCGTTTTACGGTGACGATCTGCCCTTTAATATCAGCGAGAAGCTGGCAGGCAGAAAGGACGTGACCATCGGTGACGAGAGCGGCGTATATACTGCGATAGAGCTTTACAACGGCTGGAAGCTTCTGGCGGTGGTGAACCCTCCGAATGAGGGTATCCCGGATAATGGGTTCAGCACTGAAACTATCATTGTGATAATCGGGATAAGCACGCTGACAGTGTTTGTCATTGCAGGATTTATCATCGGCTCGTTCTACTCGTCAAAGAGGCGGGTGCCGAGGGTCAATGAGGAGATGTATGACCCGGTGACGGGCGTGCTGAACCCGTATTACTGTGAGGAGAAGATCTCTGACCTGATAGAGATCTCGCTGGTGGGCGGAACCTGGGCCTATGCTCTGGTGAAGATCGCAGATTATGAGCTCATCTCTCAGCGGCTGGGCAGCGATTTCGCCGGCGAGAGCATGAAGAAAACTGCGGAGATCATTCAGGAGCATTTCGGTGACAGCGCTGCTGTGGGGCTGAATATCGAGCACGACTTTGTGGTATTCTGCGATTTCGCGGATTTTGATATTTTTAAGGCGCATAATGACCTGAGAGCCAAGTTTATGGAGCTCAGGAAAAAGCTGGATAATGTGCTGGTGGGAGAGAATGAGGACTACAGGCTGGAGATAGATCTGGGCGTCTGCATTTATCCGGACCACGGAAAGAGCTTTGACGAGCTGGAATTCAAGGCTAAGGCTGCTCTGGCAAAGGCCGCTCAGGAGAATGGCGACGGCATCTGCTTCTATGAGGAGAAGAAAATGGGGGGCGGTAAAAAATGAGAATGAAAAAGGCTCTGCTTGCTGCTCTCTGCGCTGGGGCTGCGGCGCTGACTGCCTGCGGCGGGCAGGACGTACTGGACATAAACCGGAATATTGCCATATCCTTTTCCTGGTGGGGCAAGGACGTAAGGCACAGCTACACTATCAGTGCAGTCAAGGACTTTGCGCTGCAGAACCCGGACATAGATGTTATAACCCGCTACGGGGAGTTTGAGGCCTTTCAGGATAAGATGTATGTGACCTTTGCGGCGCATAAGGAATGCGATGTTATGCAGATAAACTACGACTGGCTCTACCGGTTCTCGCCGGACGGCAATGGGTTTTACGACCTGAATGAGCTGAGCGGCTACATCGACTTTTCAACCTTTACGGAGGACGAGCTTTCATACGGAATGGTGAACGGTAAGCTCAATGCTATCTCCAATGCCCTCAACTGCGAGACCTGCTATTATAATAAGGAAATATATGACAAATACGGCCTTGAGCTGCCCTCTGACTGGGAGGACCTGTTTGAGGCGGCGAAGATAATGAGCAAGGACGGGGTATACCCCTTGGAGCTGAGCAGGAAGGCGGCCTGGATGCTTTGCATAGCCTATGAGGAGCAGCACTCCGGGAAGCACTGCTACGAGGGGCAGGAGGTCGGCTTCACGACGGAGCAGTTTAAGGATATGATATGCTTTTACAAGCGGCTCGTTGATGAGAAGGTCACCAAGTATCATCAGGACATTGGCAGGTATGATTTTCAGAACGGTGCTGCTGCGGGAACTGTCTGCTGGATCTCAGATGCGGGCTATTACTGCCAGCCCCTTATAGATGCGGGCATGGATATCGTGGTGGGAAATTATCTGAGACTGCCTGCCAGCGAGCTTTCCGGCTGGTATGCCAAGCCAACAAGTATGTACTGCATCAAGCGGGACACTGCCAACCCGGAGGCGGCGGCAAAGCTGGTGGATTATCTGGTGAACAGCCACAACATGGCAAAGTATCAGGGGCTTGAAAAGGGTATACCTTTAAGCTCGGCTATGCTGGAGGTGCTGGAGGCCAATGACCAGCTTAGCGGCATACAGAATGATGCTAACGAGCTGCTGGCAAACACTCCCTCGGTGGGGAGGGTGAGCCCTTATCTGGAAAATGTTGACCTGATCTCCGCCTTTGATGATGCGGTGCAGAATGTGCTCTACAACGGCGGAAACCCGGAGGAAAATGCCGCAATGATCTACGAGGCAGCCTGCAAGGTGCCGGAAATATAAAACTAAAGAACAGAGGTATTGATTATGGACGTATTCAAGGAGCAGAATGTTACAAAGCTTCAGGACAGCACTGACACGGCTAAGAAGGTGCTGATTACGATAGTGGCGGTGCTGGTGGCCTGCGGGATAATGGTGCTGACCTTTGGCAGTATGTTTATGATGATCGGGCTGATACTGGCCGGCGGCGTTATGTACGGAGGTTATTATCTGGTGACCTCGATGTATGTGGAGTATGAGTATATCCTCACCAACGGAGAGGTGGATTTTGACAAGATAATCGCTCAGCGCTCACGGAAGAGACTCTGCACTGTGAAGCTCTCGACTGCTACGGCGTTCGGAGTGGCTGACGACAAGGCAGATACAGACGGCGCAGACACCTATGTGGTGGCTACAGCCAACGATCCGGAGCTGACTGATTACTACCTGAGAGTAAAACACAAGAGCCTTGGAGACACAGTGGTCTACTTTACTCCCAGTGATGAGATCGTTGAGCTGATGAAGCCCTTCTTCCCACGGACTATGAGGCAGTGAGATGTATTCTGTTGGGATAGATCTGGTGGAGATCGGCAGGATAGAAAAGGCCTGCCGGAGAGAGAGCTTTATTAATAAGGTATACTCCGAGGCAGAGCGGGAGCTTTTCTGCGGGGAGAGAATGCGCTATAGCTCTCTGGCGGGCAACTGGGCTGCTAAGGAGGCCTTCTCGAAGGCCCTTGGCACCGGCGTGCGGGACTTTCTGCTGACAGAAGTGGAGGTGCTGCGGGACGAGCTGGGGGCGCCTTATCTGCGGCTGAGCGGCAGGGCGGAGCAGCGGGCCCTGGAGCGTGGGCTGGGGTTCTCTGTGAGCATAACACACACTGAGGAGCTTGCTCAGGCGGTCTGCATTGCCTGGAGCAAATGAAAGGAGCGGCTATGGAGCTGAAAGACACGGTGCTGACCCCTAAGCAGATGCGTGGGGCGGAGCTGGCAGCGGAGGCTCACGGGACCTCGCTGGCGGCGCTTATGGACAATGCGGGCACTGCTTTGGGAAGGCGCATACTTGAGATCGCCGTGGGCAGCAGAAAAAAGAATATCCTGATTATCTGCGGCAGCGGCAACAATGGCGGTGATGGCTATGTTGCTGCTGATTTTCTGCTGGGGGCAGGGGCAGAGGTCAGGATAGGGGCCATTGAGCCTCCGAGGACTGAGCTGGCTAAAGTGGCTGCCCGGAGAACAGAGGGCAGGTGCAGCACAGCGGGGCTTGACGAGCTGCTTTCAGAGGAGAGACTGGCCGGAGATATAATAGTGGACTGTGTATTCGGCACCGGCTTCCGGGGAGAACTGGAGGATAAGCTCAGGGAGCTGTTTTTGAAATGCTCCGGGAGCGGGGCTGTGCTTATAGCCTGCGACTGCCCGTCGGGAATAAACTGCCTGAACGGTCAGGCGGCGGAGGGTGCTTTCAGAGCCCGGGAGACAGTTACCTTCCACAGTGCAAAGCTTGGTATGCTGCTTTCGCCGGCAAAGGAGCTTTGCGGGAGGGTCATTACGGCAGATATAGGTATCGGAGAATATTTTGAGGAATATGCTGATACGAAGATCAGGACAGTCAGCTGGGAAATGGCGGCATCACTGCTGCCTGCGAGACCTGAGAACAGCCACAAGGGGACCTTCGGGCGGGTGGTGCTGGTATGCGGCAGCGGACGTTACCCGGGTGCGGCGATAATATCTGCGGAGGCGGCGCTGCGTTCCGGAGTGGGGATAGTTCAACTCTGCACAACGGCGCCGGTGGTCGCCTCGGCGGTATCGAGGCTGCCGGAATGCACCTACACAGCTTTGCCTGCTGATGATGAGGGATATATTGATGCCTCCGGAGCAGACAAAATACTTGCAGCGATAAAAGGGGCAGCTACGGCGGTCATAGGCTGCGGGCTGGGGCGCACCGAAGGCACAGCGGCTCTGGTATATGAGCTGATAAGAAAGGCGGAGTGCCCGCTGATAATTGATGCTGATGGAATAAACTGCCTGTCTGCGCATATAGATATACTAAAGGAAAAACAGACGGAGGTCGTTCTGACGCCGCACCCTGCGGAGCTGGCAAGGCTTTGCCATACAGATACCGTGACCCTGCTGAAGGACCCTTATGGCTATGCTTTGGAGCTTTCGGGGAAATACGGTGTGACTGTTCACGCCAAGTCCGCCCAGACGCTGACGGTCTCGGAAGACAGCTGCTACATCACTGACTTTGGCTGCTCGGCCCTTGCCAAGGGGGGCTCCGGGGATATGCTGGCGGGGCTTATCGGCGGGCTGGCGGCTCAAGGGCTTTCGGCGGTGAACAGCTGCCTGACAGCTGATTTCATCATGGGAGAGTCCGCAAAGGGGCTTTGCAGGGAGATGTCTGCAAGGGGAGTGCTGGCGAGGGATATTATCGCACGCTTTCCGAGGACGTTTTTTGAGCTGGAAAATTGGCCTTCGTCTGAATGATGACCTGCCGGCGGTGATGCCTGCCGGCTGTGTCTGCTGACAGGAGGACTATATGCGAAAGATTATCGTCACTGTTTTGGCGCTGCTGCTAAGCGGCTGCGCTGCTGCCGGTGAGAGGCCGGCTGCACTTGAAAAGAGCTTTACCTGCACTGCCGTGCTGACCGGGGAGAATGAATACACCGCTCAGCTTGAGCGGGCGGAGGGCTCCGGCTGGAGAGTGAAGCTTCTGGAGCCGGAGAGCGCAGCGGGCATGGAGCTGTGCTACATGGCAGACGGCAGCTGCACCCTGGAGCTTGAGGGGCACACTATAGTATACCCACGGGAGAGCATACCGGAATACGGGCCCTTTGATCTGATAACTGCGGCAGCGGATATGTGCATTGAGGGAAAGGGAGTGAGCGTTGAGCAGTCCGGCGGAGTGACCGCAGCCAAGGGGGAGGTCCGGGGGATAGCCTTTACTGTGGAAAGCGAGGGCGGCAGGCTGACCTCTATAGCTCTTGGGGAAGGGATCAGGTGCAGTCTGGAAAACAAGGCGGTCAAAGAATAAAAAGCGGATAGTTACGGTGCCTGCGGGAGATACCGTAACTATCCGTTTTTGTGTCAGGAGCTTATTGAGCGGGGGCTTCGGCTGGAGCTTCCGGGAGAGCCTCCGCTTCTTCCTCCGGGGGCTCGCCGTGGTAGAGGAGCTTCAAGATGATAGGTGTTGCGATGGAGGAGACGATAATAAGCAGTATGACAGAGGTGAAATATTTGGCATCCATCATGCCTACTGAAAGGCCTTTCTGGGAAACGATAAGTGCTACCTCGCCTCTGGTCATCATTCCGACGCCTACTTTCAGGCTGTCTTTGAAGGAGTATCTCATAAGGCGGGCGGTGATGCCGCAGCCTATGATCTTTGTCACCAGGGCGACTAAAACAAAGCATACCGAGAAGAGCAGCAGCTCAGGGGTGAAGCCGTCGAACTGGGTCTTTATGCCTATACTGGCGAAGAACACAGGGCCGAACATCATATAGGAATTGATGTCGATCTTGCGGGCGATATAGTTGGAATCGTGGAGGGAGCAGAGGATAAGTCCGGCAACATAGGCGCCTGTAATATCTGCGATGCCGAAATATTTCTCGGCGGCGTAGGCTAAGAACATACAGAGGGCAAGGCCGAGGATAGGGACCCGGCGCTGGTGGGGATAGTGCTTGTCGATAAGCTTGAAGATATAGTAGCAGACAAAGCCTACTCCCACGGAGAACACTATAAAGAGGACGGTGTGTATCACTACGTCGATAGGGTGGGAATCGGGGTTCTTGAAGCCTATGACGAAGGTGAGCACAATAATGCCGATAACGTCGTCGATAATGGCGGCGCTGGTGATGAGGGTGCCGATATGGCCTTTCAGGCGGCCGAGCTCTTTAAGGGTCTGAACGGTGATGCCCACGGAGGTGGCAGTCATGATCGTGCCTATGAAAACGGCCTTTAAAAACTGCTCACTGCCAATGCTGCCGAAGCCGTAGAAGGCGCCGTAGAGAGCTGTGCCTCCGCAGAGTGGGACCAGCACACCTATGCAGGCGACCAGCAGAGCCTTGGGGCCGGTCTTGAGCAGGTCCTTCATGTTGGTCTCTATGCCGGCGCTGAACATCAGCAGGATAACGCCGATCTCCGCCATCATGGAGAGAAAATCCGACTGGGCCACAAGCCCTAAGACCGAGGGGCCGATAAGCAGGCCGGCTACGATCTCGCCCACAACCTGGGGGGCTTTTAGCTTCTGAGCCAGCAGGCCGAATATTTTTGCGCTGAGGAAGATGATCGCAAGGTCTCGGAAGAAACCTATTTTGTCCACTTTAAACACTTCTTTCTAAAATTGTCCTATACTATTATAATACTGCATATTTGATTTCGCAAGTGAATAGAATCAAGTTTGTCGCTTTAAACAATTTCCCGGGAAAAGACGTGGGAGAGCTTTGCAAAACCCACAAGGCAAAATCTGGTATTAAAATTCTTGTTAAATTTGTGAAATAAATATATAAAAAATCATTGACAAATAATCTGCTTTGTGATATACTCAATTTAGGTAGTATATCTTAGGATATAACAGAGTGATTCAAGGGGTATGATAGACATGGCAGAGATGACTGAGCTTGAGCGTATCAGGCAGGCGCAGGATTATATCCAGCGCTATTACCAGTTTGAAGAGGCTGTTACTGTAAATCAGCAGAATAAAGATTATTTACAGGGGTATATTCGCAACCAATATGATGTTGAAAAGGAATTCGATTTCAACAAGAAGGTGACCTATGCCGGAGCCGCAGGAGGTGCTGCGGGGCTTGTTATAGGGCTGATCGTATGGGCGGCGTCCGGTTCATGGATAGCAGCGCTCATCACGCTTGTGGTGCTTGCCACTGCGGGAGCCACGATAGGCATATTCATGCAGAGATACCGGCTGAGTGAGGCTATCGAGACGCAGAGAGATATAAACAACGGCATCAAGGAGCAGATCGAGGGGCTGGAGCTCAGGGATAAGCAGCTTATCCGCCAGAGAGACGATTACTACAGAGGCTTGGAGAAGAGAATAGATTTCATGTCTCTGGATTATATGGACAGTATTGATAAGATCGCTGAGATCATGCGCAACGGCGAGGCTGAGACCTGTGAGGACGCAGTTGCGGTTTATGAGCAGAAGGCTCTGCTGCAGGAGATGACATCTCTTATCTCGGCACCTGTTGAGGAGCCCAAGCCCCTTGACCCTGAAAAGGCCAAGGAGATGTTTGGCGACCCTGTGGCTCAGATCAAGGAGAACCGCAGAAAGCGCCGCAGAAAATCCATTGACGAGATGTTCTCAGTGTAAGACATAAAAAGTTTACAATTTCCCTGCCCTTGACTGTTGACAAGAGCGGGGATTTATGCTATAATATTTCTTGCATTCGTATCTAAAGACAGCTGGCGGCATTAATGCGGAAGCCCAGCCGAGGAGGAATGGCAAGATATTATTTTGCTTATTGCTTGTCTCCTGTGTCTTTGTGTGCAGGGGGCTTTTTTGATGCGCTGCAATAATTTGCAAAGAGGTGAATCCAGAAATGCCAAGTGAAAAGGTTTTACTTGCAAAACAGGAAAAGGTAGCTGCTCTGACCGAGATGCTCAAGGGTTCTGTTTCCGGCGTGCTCGTTGATTACAAGGGCATCACCGTTGAGGAGGACACCAAGCTTCGTAAGGAGCTGAGAGAGGCTGGCGTTCAGTACTTTGTAGAGAAGAACACTATGCTGCGCTTCGCTATGAAGAATGCAGGCCTTGACGGTCTGACCGACAAGCTTGAGGGCACAACTGCTATCGCTGTTTCCACTGAGGACCAGACTGCTCCCGCAAGGATCCTTGGAAAGTTCTCCGAGGCTTGCAAGGGCGAAAAGTTCCTGCTTAAAGCAGGCTATGTTGAAGGCGAGATCTATGATGAGGCAGGCATTAAGGCGCTGTCCAAGATACCTTCAAAGGAGACCCTTCTCGCACAGCTCGTTGGCTCCCTCCAGGGGCCTATCCAGAAGCTCGCTGCTACTCTGCAGGCTGTTGTGGACAAGGAAAACGGTGCTGCATAATTGCAGCGGGGCTGCTTAAAGCAGCATGACTGATCGGGCCAATGCCCGCAAAAATAATTTTGAAAAGGAGAAATTTATCATGGCTTCCGAAAAGATCCAGAAATTTGTAGAAGATATCAAGACCCTTTCCGTTCTTGAGCTTGCTGAGCTCGTAGACGCTATCCAGGAGGAGTTCGGTGTAACAGC
>CADBTF010000144.1 GCA_902797485.1 uncultured Ruminococcus sp.
GACACCAACGGGCACATCAACAACGCCCGCTACGCTGATCTCTGCGACGAGCTGATACCGGCTGATGCTGATATTTCCCAGCTTCGGTTTGAATACAAGTCCTCATTCATGCCCGGCGACAAGATATTCCCCACTGTATACACCACCCCTGCCGGCAGCATCATCACCCTCTCAAATGAAGCCGGGGAGGTCTGCGCTGTTTCGGAATACCGGGAACGCAGGAGCGCTGGCGCTAAAAGAATAAAGAATAAAGAATAAATAATAGTGAATAGTGTTGTTTACGCTCACGGCATTAGTTTGGATTTATAGACCGGCGCACGCTCATTCGTGGGGGCTTTCCGGTCGCCCCCACACCCCTTCGGGTACACACTTCTTTGTGGCGATATGCTATTAGCGTGGCTCTTTGGCTTGGTGTACGCTCATGGATTTGGTTTGGCCTGAAAGACTGGCGCACGTTCCGTTTGTGTGGGCTTTCCGGTCGCCCCCACACCCCTTCGGGTACACACTTCTTTGTGGAGACTTTCCGGCTGCCGCCACGCCCCTTCGGGGTCACACTTGATCGGGGGTGCGCTTGATCGGAGGCATTTTTTGTGATTATTGGGGGCACCCCCAATAAAAAAATGAGAGCCTTGCCTGCGGTGATTTTTAACGTGCCGCAGATGTGAGCTCTCACTTTTATTTGTTTTATTCGTCCATAAGCTTGTTATGGTATTTGTCCTGATCCCGGTCAACGATCACAAAGGCTGCCGGGTTAAGATACATTCCGTTGTATCTGATCTCGAAATGCAGGTGGTCGCCGGTGGAAAAACCCGTTGAGCCCATGTAGCCGATATGGTCCCCCTGTCTGACCTTATCACCCGGCTCTACGTCCACTTCCGTCAGGTGGCCATAGAGGGTCAGGAAGCCATTGCCGTGATCGATGATGATATAATTGCCGTAGCCGCCTCCGCAGCCGCAGGATTCCTTCTTGCCGTAATCGTGGGGGCAGGTGGTGTTAGTCCTGACGACAGTGCCGCTTTCCGCTGCGTGAATGTCGTCATACTTATCCCCGGAAATATCAATGCCCTGATGATAGCTTCCCCAGCGGGCGCCCACGCCGTAGGATATATAGTACACCCCCGGCACCGGCCACAGGAAATTATATCTGCACTCATCTTCTGGGATCTCCTCGCCGGCCTCTATGCGGGCATTTATGGCGTTATGCAGGTCCTCCAAAGCCGCTGACGCTTCAAGCTCTGCCGCCTGACGTGCAGCGTCGCTGCCGGTGTCCGAAAAGTCAGATTTCAGCAGGCCGGAAAGGTCAGCCTCAAAGGCCTTGCGCTCCTCGATGTAGGCTTCATTCTGCTTAACGTACTCGTCACGCTGCTGCTTGACCTTTTCTGCCGCATTCTTATTCTTTGCAGCCAGCTCCTCAAATTTTTTCTTCTGGGCTTCAAGCTCGGAGTTCTGGCTCTCATAGTCTGCTTTCTTGGCAGCCAGCTGTTCCCTAAGCGCTTCAAGCTCCTTCTTGCTTTGGGTCAGGTCGGCAATGAACCGCTCGTCATGCTCAGCCACCCGCTTCACCAGCTCTGTGCGCATGAGCACATCAAAGAAATCCCGGGAGCTCAGCAGCACATCAAGATATCCTTCCTCGCCCCCGGCGATATACAGCGCTCTGAGGCGGCGCTTGAATTTCTCAATGCTCTCGTCTATCTCCTGCTGCCTTGTCTCTATAAGCTGCTCATTGGCCCGTATCTCCACCTCCAGCGCCGTCATGTAGGAATTGAGCACATTCACCTTAGTGTTGATGTTCTCAAGCATTTCCTCAACTGCGGCCTGAGCCTTTTCCTGGTCCTTGAGCTGCTCCTCGGCCTCCTGTATCCTTTTATCAAGCTTTTCCTGAGCCTCGCCTATCTCACGCAGCCGTTCCGCATAGGGTGCCACGTCGATAGCCACAGAGGGGTTGGGGTCATCCTCCTCCTCCGGCTCGGAGTTATCATCTTCGCTGTCTGCGCTGCTTTCATCAGCTTCCTCCGGAGACTGCTCCGCTGAGAGGGCTGTGGTCTCCCCGGGGGCGGTCTCGTCATCGGCATAGCCTGAAAACACGCCTACAGACATCATAAATGCTGCCGCTACAGCAGCGGCTCTTTTCATTCTTATCATATTACTTTCCCTGATCGGCACCTGACAGCAAGCTTCTGCACTGATGCTCTTTAACTAACCAAAGCACCCCGCACATAACAGCTATGTACAGGGGCTTTTGTAAATAAACGGTTATACATAATTGGACGGGTTAAGTGCTACGCCGTTGAGTCTTACCTCAAAGTGCAGGTGGGGCCCGGTGGAGTGGCCTGTGGAGCCGACTGTACCCAGCACATCTCCCTGCTGGACCTGCTGGCCCACATAAGCGGTTATATGCTCGGAGTGGCCGTAAAGGGTCCACCACCCGCCGCCGTGGTCGATGATGCAGTAGTTTCCGTAGCCGCCGCCGCAGCCGCAGCTGTAGTTCTTGCCGTAGTCATGGGGGCAGCCGTTCACAACGAGTATTACCTTTCCGGCTGCTGCCGCACAGATCTTGGCTCCCCTGATGCCAGGCGAGTAAATATCAATGCCCTTATGGTAAGCGCCCCAGCGCCAGCCGACGCCGTAGCTTATGTAATAGAACCCGGGGCAGGGCCATGTGAACTGAGATTTCTGGTTATAGCCGTAGTCGGCGTTGCTCTTGGCAGTGCCGCTTGTGGAGGTGCCGGTGCTTGTGCCTGTTCCGGTGCTTGTTCCGGTGGAGCTGCCGCTGCTTATGCCGGAGGTGATCGACGGAACAGACGGGGCATAGCTTTGCTGCTGAGCCTGCTGCTGCTGCAGAAGCGCCTGCTGCCTTGCAGCCTCCTCGGCTTTTTTACGGGCTTCCTCCTCGGCCTTTTTGCGGGCTTCCTCCTCGGCCTTTCTGCGGGCTTCTTCCTCCTGGCGCTTCTTTTCCTCCTGCTTGGCCTTTTCCTCCTTGATAGTCTCCTGCTCCTCAAAGAGCTTCTGGATATTGGCTTCAAAGGCCTCCTGCTCGGCTATGTACTGCTCCTGATTAGCCATAAAGGCGTTCTTGTCCTCCTCAAGCTGCTTGAGCATAGCTGCGCTCTTGAGGTAGAGGTCGTCAAGCTTGTCCCTTTGGGCCTCGTGCTTTTCCTGCTGGGAGAGCAGGTCTTCCTTATCGGCTTCCAGCTGGACCTTCTGAGCTTTAAGCTCTGCTTCTTCCAGCTCAAACTGGTTTTTCTTTTCAATAAGGTCATCAATGACGCTGTTATCGTGGTCAGCAACACGCTTGACCAATTCCAGCTTCATGAGCATATCGTAGAAATCCGAGGCACCCACGAGAATGTCGGTGTAGCTTTCGCTTCCGGCCACATACATAGCTCTGATGCGCTTCTGGAAATCCTTTACGCCCTGAACTATCTCATCACGCTTGGTCTCGATGTCCTTTTCCTTTTTTTCAATGTCAGCGGCAACGCTGGTTATCTTGGTGGAGAGGGTCTCGATAGAGCTTTCCAGCGCCCGGATAGTTTCCTCCACGGTGAGTATCTGCTCCTCGATAGCCTTCTGATTTTCTTCTTCCTTGTCGATATCGTTCTGTGTGTCGGCTATCTGCTTGTCAAGCTCTGCCTGCTTGTCCTCAAGCTCCTTGACCTTGTCATTGGCAGCTTCGATAGCCTTCTGATTTTCGTCTGCTTCCTTTTCAAGCCTTGCTATCTCGTCGTCGGTGGTAGCAGAGGCCAGCTGCTCGGTTATTATGGGCTGAGTGCTCCCTGACATAAGGGTGAGCACGGTAATAACAGCAGCAAGGCAAGCAAGCATACGCTTAAAACGGCTTGTCCATGTCATTTGTCTTTCCTCCAAAATGCTGTGCGGCGTTTATCTCTCTATATTTTTTGCCGCTTGTTTTTACACAGTTTTTATTAGCCCCGATTATACCTTCAGATGCTTTCCGGTGCTGAAGGAGGTTCCAATCGCACCGATAAGTGCTCCGGCGGCGGCGTAAGCAATAGTCACCTGCCAGAACAGGTCGTTGAAGGAGTAAAGGTTATTGATACCCAGAACGCTCCAGAGCTTGAAGTCGTTATTGAATATATTGTAGACTCCCTCGTATGCGAATTTTGTCAGACCAAGTGCTCCTGCGGCTGCAAGAAGGCCCACCACCATGCCCTCGATGAAGAATGGTATTCTGATGAAGCTGTTTTTTGCGCCGACGTATTTCATAATATTTATCTCTTTGCGTCTGGCGAAAACGCTTGCACGGGTGGTATTTGAAATGATTATCAGGCAGACCAGTACAAGTGCGATAACTATAGCGCCGGAGATGATCCCGAGGATACGCCTGATGCTTATGAGCACATCGGTGAACTCAGTAGGCGAACGTGTTGATTCAACGTTTTCAAAGGTGCCGATCTGAGTTGTTGTCAGGGTCATATCCTTGATGTCGTGGACGGTGATGCGGAAGGTGTCCGGCAGGAAATTATCGTCAGCGTAATGGAATAGGTCCTGCTCCTCCTTGGTCATATCCTTGACCATGCTCTCCCACGCCTGCTCCTTGGAGTAGAACTCGATAGTATTAACATTCGGCAGGGCGCTGATCCTGTCCTTCAAGGCGTCGATATCCCTTTGGGAGATGCCGTCCTTGATCTGGACCACCAGCTCGCTCTTGTCCTCGATGCCGCCGATGATGCGGTTGATATTGATAGCCATGAGCAGTGAAATGCCCACCATGAGCAGAGACACCAGCATGATACAGAAGCTGGCGAAGCTCATCATTCTGTTTTTCCAGATACCCTTAAAGCCCTGATGGACCAGGTATCTAATACTACTTATCTTCATTTTCGCCTCCTATGACCTCATCGAAGGCAATAGAGCCCTTGTTGATATTGATGATACGCCCGCCGAAGTAGCGCACAAGCTCATGCTCATGAGTTACCATAAGGATAGTTGTGCCGCACTCGTTGATGCCCTTTAAGAGCCCCACTATTTCATAGGAGAGGGCAGGGTCGATATTTCCGGTAGGCTCATCTGCAATGATAAGCTTAGGGTCATTCACCAGTGCTCTTGCCAGAGCAACTCTCTGCTGCTCGCCGCCGGAGAGCTCTGTGGGGTAGCTCTTGGCTTTATCTGCCAGACCCACCAGATTGATAACATAGGGCACACGGCTTCTTATGTATTTTGCGGGTGCATCTATTACCCTGAGCACAAAGGCAACGTTTTCATATACCGTCATAGTCGGGATAAGCCTGAAATCCTGAAACACGACGCCGATAGTTCTTCTCAGTGCCGGGACCTTCCGCCTTCTCAGCTTGCGCAGGTTGAAGCCGTTGACGATCACCTCACCTGCGGTGGCGTCGATCTCCTTCAGCACAAGCTTGATAAGGGTAGATTTTCCGGCACCCGAGGGGCCGACCACAAAGGCAAAGTCCCCGTCATTGATCTTCAGATTTACCCTGTTCAGTGCGTCCACACCGCTTGAATAGGTAACAGACACATCTTTGAATTCTACCAAGAAAAATACACCTTCTTTGAAATGTTGGGAATTATCCGGGGTACAAAAAGCGAAAAAAATGCGGTCGGGTTTTTACCCCCGACCTATTTTTGCAGCCAGAGCCGCAGCTTATCAGAATTTCACAGGATTAGCGCTCAGATATTTCTTGACCATAAGGGCGATCTTGAAGATGATCGCATGGTCAAACTCTCTGAGGTCAAGGCCGGTAAGCTTCTTGATCTTTTCAAGTCTGTAGACCAATGTATTTCTGTGTACGAAAAGCTTTCTTGAGGTCTCGGAAACATTCAGGTTGTTCTCGAAGAATTTCTGTATAGTGAAAAGCGTTTCGTGGTCCAGCGACTCGATAGAGCCCTTCTTGAATACCTCCTTGAGGAAGGTCTCGCAAAGGGTAGTGGGCAGGTGATAGATAAGCCTTGCGATACCCAAGTTATCATAAGAAACTATGACCTTATCGGTATCAAAGACCTTGCCGACCTCCAGTGCGATCTGAGCCTCCTTGAAGGACCTTGCCAGATCTCTCACTCCCTCGACCACGGTGCCTATGCCCACATTCACTCTGGTATAGAACTCACCGCTCAGGGTATCGGAGATTGACCTTGCCAGCTTTTCGAGATCCTTAGGCTCAACGCCGGGAGAGACCTCCTTGACCAGCACGATGTCGCTCTCGGTGATGTTAAATACAAAATCCTTGTTTTTGTCGGGGAAAAGGTTTTGTATAACATCGAAGGCTGAAACATCATTTGCGGCGATGATCCTTATGAGCAGCGCCACACGGGAGGTATCGCTGCTGAAATGCAGCTCCCTTGCCTTTACGTGGATATCGCCGGGGAGGACGTTATCCAGCACTACATTCTTAATAAAATTATTGCGGTCATACTTCTCGTCATAATACTGCTTGATGCTTGAAAGAGTAATGGCGAGAATGCTTGCATACTTGGCAGCGACTTCGTCAGTGCCTTCCACAAACACTGCATAATCGGGCTTCATAAGAGCGCCGAAGGGCTTATAGGTGTAGCCGTCACGGACGAAAATGTCGTGAGAATCGCTGAGGTCAAACGAAACGAATTCGTTTGTTGTGCCGACCTGTGCCAGCTCGGAGCAGGCGATTATGGTGGCTGTCTCGTCGATAACGCCTATAGTGCAGTCGATCGTGTCTCTCATTTGGTGAACTACGCTTTGGAATAATCTGTTTGACATAATTTTTCCCCTCTACTTGCAATTATTTTAGACCGAAATTTGAATACAAGTCTCTACAGAATACATTATACCAAAAAACGATTGATTTTGCAAGGGGTTTATAGTAAAAATGTTCAAAAAAGTTTTTTGGACTAAAAACGGCCTCAAATTTCCTCTGAACTTATTACAAATTGTAACATATTATATTCCCTAATGTGTTAACAAACTATTAAATCAGCCCGAAATTACAGTGATCTCGGGCTGATTTTGTCATCAAATGCTTTATTTACGTTACTTTTTTGTAATTTTTAAATTTTTTGTTAATAGCGCCTTTCAGTCCGTTTTTTCAGACATGAGCCATTCACATTTTACCCCATGGGGCGGTTTGTAATTAAAATGCAATGATTATTCGTCATATAACACAAAGGTTCATTTAACAATATCTTCCACCCAGTCGGTTACATCGTCGCCGGGTTTAAAGACCTTAGCGGCGATAAGGCGGTAGTCCCCGCTGATGAATGGTCTGAGCTTGCCGGCGGTCTTGCCTATATCGCTCCCGCCGGAGGTAGCGAACAGAGCGATACGCTTACCGCTCCACTCATATTGCTTCATGAAGCTGCAAATGATATTCGGAGCGCCGTAATACCAGATCGGGAACCCGACGAACACAGTATCATACTCCTCGAAGCCCTGCACTCTGTCAACGATCTCGATATCCTTCTTGCCGATCTTTTCCTTATTGCATCTTGCGAGGGGGTTCTTCCAATTGATATCCGCCTTAGAATAAGGCACAGCTGGTTTCACCTCAAACATCTCCCCTCCTGCTGCCTCATTGATCTTAGCAGCCACCTCAGCTGTAGTACCCTCTGCCGAAAAGAAAACCGTCAATACTTTTCTCATAATTATCACTCCTTATCTGAATGGGGGGTGAACCCCGATTTGTCCGAGTTCATTCGAGGACAAATCTCCCCCGCTCGCCTCTTTTGCTTTTGTGCGTAAGGCCGGCGCTCCCTACGCTCCGTGTGTGGCGTTGCCGCTGACCTCCACGCCGAAGTTGACATACAGCGAGCGGTCTATAAACAGATACACCCAGAAGCCTATCAGGGCAAAGCTCAGGATAGTTGACAGCCAGTAGAGGAACGTATAAAATCCCTGATGTATCAGCGGGCGGTGACCTATGGGGTGCATGAGCTGCCCGAAAAATGTCGCAAACCAATAGGAGACTATAAACACCGGTGTAAATATCAGCAGCCCCAGATCATATGAGATCTTCTGGCTGTAGGCGCAGTAGGTATAATAGGCTGCAGCACCGTCGGCAGCAAGCATTATCAGATAGCATATATATCCCAGCGCCTTGCGCATTGCCACCGCTCCTTCCTTTCACAAGCTCATAAGTCATTTCACTAACTATTATAATAGTTTAGCACTATTATCAGAAAATGTCAATCACCTGGCTGTGAACATTCATTGACATTCCACGGCTGAAAGCCCCATTGGTCAAAATGCCTTGTTCAATGTGAATTGTCAGTGGAAAAATATTTGTTTTTGCCCTTGTATTTTATGCTGCAATGTGTTATACTATAAAATAACTATGGTATAAAGCAGGAAGGAAACAGATATATGGAATTAATTGACAAAAACAACACGGCGCTGCTGGAGGAATACGAAAATTTCGCCAAGAACAGTGTTTACGCTAACTTTATGCAGTCTCTGCGCTGGCCCAAGGTAAAAGAGGGCTGGGACTGGGACGCTGTTATTTCCCGAGGCAAGGACGGAAAGATCAGAGGGACCTGTCTGGTCATTATCAAAAAGGTGCCTGTGTTCCGCTCCACCTTTATGTACGCCCCCCACGGCCCTGTCTGCGACTGGTCGGACAAAGAGGTAATGAGCGATATTTTCGAGGGCATCAAGGTGCTTGCCAAAAGATACAAGTCCTACCAGCTTATGTGGGACCCTCCGTTCGAGGAGAAGGATAAGAGCATCAGCGAGCTGATAATTAGCATGGGCTTCACCCACCAGTATAACGCACCGGAGCTCTCCACCATTCAGCCGAGAAACAACTATATGCTCCGCAATATTGAGGGCAAGACCCCGGACGAGGTAATGGCCTCCTTCAAACCGGACTGGAGAAACCGCATACGCAAGGGCCCCAAGAAAGGCGTTGTCTGCAAGGTCTGCGGCGTTGAAGCTCTGGACGATTTCTACCCAATGATGCAGGCCACCGGTATCCGTGACGGCTTCTCTATCAGAGGAAAGGAATATTTTGTAAAATTCATTGAAGGCTTAGGCCCTGAGCACTGCCACCTCTTTATGTGCTACACTGAGGAGGACGGCAAGATGATACCCCTTTCCGGTGCGGTGACCACCCAGTACGCCGGAAAGACCTGCTATGTATACGGTGCATCTGCCAACCACCACCGCAACCTTTACCCCAACTACCTGATGCAGTGGACCATGATAAACTGGGCTATCGAGGGCAAGAACTACATCTACGACTTTATGGGTATCCCCTTCTACAACGACGAGACCAACCCCAACTACGGCGTTTACAAGTTCAAGAAGGGCTTCAACGGTGAGGTGGTCACCTACGCAGGAGAATTCTACTATGTGTTCAAGCCTTTCAAGAAAAAGCTGATAGATTTCTGTGAGAAGGTAGTCATGAACCACCGTGAGCGCCAGAGGCAGAAGCTTCTGAAAAACCGCAACAAGGATTTCGGCGTCGAGCAGGCTGACAAGCCCCGGTCCGGTGACGCCAAGCCTGCCGAGGGCAGCAGCGAGCAATGAACGAGATCAAAATAGTTACAGGGCTGGAAAACGCTCCCGAGGCTGCTGACATCAGGCGTGAGGTCTTTATGGAGGAGCAGGGCTTCAAATCAGAATTTGACGAGCTTGACAAGACCTCTGTCCATGCTGTCCTTTACATTGACGGCTGCCCCTCCGCCACCGGGCGGCTTTTCAAGGGGCGCAGCGGCTGGCATATCGGCAGGGTGGCAGTCAGAAAGGAAGCCCGGGGCAAGGGCTTAGGGGCGCTCATAATGCAGGCTCTGGAAGAAAAGGCCGCCTCTCTGGGCGCTGATTACATCAAGCTCTCCGCACAGGTCCGGGCCGAGGGCTTCTATGAGAGGCTTGGCTACAAAGCAGAGGGCGAAGAATATTTCGACGAACACTGCCCCCACATCTCTATGATAAAATGGCTTTAAGCCATTAAAGCAAAAAGAACAGTACAAAATGGAACTGCGGCTTCATTTTGACTGTTCTTTTTTATTATTCTTATCTTTCCTTCATTCCTTTGATATAGGCCTGAATAGCCGAGACCATGTTAGGGTGATTGAAGGTAAAGGTGATAGCGGGCTCCGAGCGCTTTACCACTGCTGCTGTTGAGCCGGTGGTGCAGATGCAGATATTATCCTGCTCATACTCGCTGATGATGCCGTCGGGCTTTGATGCTCCCCGTTCAAGCCTTAAAAGCGGGCGGCTGCTGCTCAGCAGGTCCAAAAGCTCCCCTTCCCTGACTGCCAGCTGAGCCGGGTCAGTGATATAGCGGTAGAGAGCATTCTTATCATCACCCTTGACACTTATGCTTTCGATAAGCGCCCTCCCCACAGAAAGATACAAAGTAACGCCGAACAGCTCCCCTCGGCTCAGAGGGCAGTAATAGGGCTCGATCATTCCGGACATATAAAGCGGCAGCCAGCTGCTTACAGCGCTTATCATTTCAGAGGGTGAGCGGGATATGTTGTGTATTATTTTTATCCTGACACCCCTGTTGAGACATTCCCGCATAAGCGCAGCCCATACAGGCAGATAGTCATGCTGCATCCAGGCCATGCTCTGGTCAGAGTAGAGAATAAGCTCCCCGCCGGAAAACGCAGTGCCCCCAAGGAATCTTATGACAGCCCGCCTTATCCCGTCTATTCCCTGATATGTGTCAGCTTTTTCATTCAGTATGCTCTCATCAGCTATTTCATCAAAGCTCGGCAGCCTGGCACCCGCCCAGCTGTCAGCAACAGTAATGTTTGAGATAAGCTTCTTCACAAGCAGCAGCTCAGAGGAACTGCTTCTATCGTAGAGCCAGGCAGCCAGCTGCCTTGACTGCTCTGCCGGGAGCATTTCAGGAGCGGCGTCCATAAGCTTGCAAAGGGCTTCTCCCCTGCCCAGCTCGGCAGCACGCAGCACGATCACCTCGCAGAGCTTGTCAATGAGCTCGGGATTGTTTTTAGGCATACGCTTCCCGCTGCGCATACGGCTGATATAGCTTGGGTCAACATTGGAATATCTTGCCAGCCGGCTGTTCGATATGCCTGCCAGGTCCATTGCAGAATTGAGCTTATCGCCAAAGGCCGCCGGGTCATAGCCCAGGCGGTCAAACTGCGACGGGTCAATATCGTCGGAAAAGAGCCAGTCGGTCACCGCAGAGCAAACAGTCTCCTTCTGATCGTCAGCCGCACCTACGAAAGAGGCAAGCTCCCCTGTCATGGCATTATCAGCGGCGCAGGAATAGAGCGCCTCTGCAAATCTTCTCACAGTAGTGCTATCCCTCGACGGCAGACGTGAGCCGCTTTTAAGTCTGCTGAAATTCGATTCTGAGCAGCCGGCGTAGGCAGCAAGGCGGGTATTATCCGTCGAAAGCAGCCTTAGCAGGCAATCCATTTTCTTGCCAAGCATTTGCCTCTCCCCTTTCTTTGCAGGTAAAAAAATGACCCGACTCAGATGCTGCTCATATTTCAGGGCCAAGCGCATTGATCCTCCTGCCTGCGGCAGCAAGAGCAATGTAATTCTGAATTGGGTACTACTATAATATTATAACACACAAAGCACATTTATGCAACACAAGGCAGGAAAGTGTCATTGCCTGTTTTTTGTGTGAGGGGCAAGGAACGGCTGAGCGTAAAACCGGCTGGGAGACACGCCGGTATAGGCTTTGAAAACCGTGCTGAAATAGCCTGGGTCATGGAAACCGCAGCGCTCGGCCACTGCTGCCACAGGGAGCTTTTCCTCTTTCAGCATACGCTTGGCTTCCTCAATGCGGCGGCTGTTCAGGTAATCGTTGGGTGACATTTTCATGACGCTTTTGAACAGCCGGCAAAAATGCTGGTGGGTGACACCTATCAGCCCCGCCAGATAGGACATGGGAATATCACAATAATAGTTGTCGTACATATATTTCAAAGCAGGCAGGAGCATAGAGAGCTGTCTGCTTCTTTTATTGTCCTCTCTTGAAGCAAAGGCCCGCCGGAAGCCGAGGATATAGTCATACACAAGCCCGGAGCAGGTGTAGCCGCTGAAAATGATATCCGTCTGCTGTGAGAGCAGCATCTTCTCGAAGATCTCCTGCATATAGCTGCTGTCGTCAGCAACAGCGGCTACTGCCTTGCTGAGCCCCAGCCGTTCAAGGGCGGCATCACAGGCGGAGCCCTCAAAGGCTATCCAGTTGACCTCCCATTTTTCAGCCTTCGGGTAATACTCATGGGGCTGCATTTTCGGCAGGAAGATAAAGGTGTTGGGGCCTATTTCCTCGCTGCACCCGTCGTGGACAAGCACGCCCTCTCCCTCGGCGCAGAAAAGTATCTGGTGCCACTGATAGCCCTCCGGACGGGTAACATGGCTCTGATAGGCAGTGCCGCCGATGCCTTTAAGCAGAAAGGGCAGGTCCTCCAGCTCCGGGTTGTAAGGATAGATGCTTGTCTCAACATTCATAAATTTCACCTCTGTTTTATTATACTCCAAGCTGCCTGAAAAGTCAATCCGTTTCTGAAAATTTCTTTATATCCCTTGTATCACAGCACGTAAAAAAGGCATATGCCAAAGCGATCTATAATTTTTGAACATTAAGGCAGTGCAATAGCTTCAATATTTAATCTTGAAAATTTGAACACAAAATGCTATCATATTATCAGAGAGTACGGGCAATGCTCCCGCATGAATATCATAAGCTAACGATCAATAAGGGGTGCTATTTATGAAGGTAAAAGATCACATGGCAGTTTTAGCAGCTTGTATGCTTATGCTGGCAGGCTGTGGCAGCAGCGAGGCCTCCGGCAGCAGCGCTGAAAAGGCGGAGACTGTAGTATCGTCATCATTGGCGGAAACCGCCTCTGAGCAGAGCGCTCCCGAAGAAAGTTCCGAAGCAGAGAGCGCAGCAGAGAAAAAAGAAAAGAGCGGCATGGAAAGATTTGAGGAGCTGATAACCGAGCTCCCGCCGGAGGGCTATGACGCAGAGCGTGAGGGCGTTGTCTACCCGGAATTCCAGAAGCTGATCTACGATTCACAGACTGCCGGGCGCAAGACCAAGGTAAATGTGCTGGTGCCGGCGGACTATGACGAAAGCAAAAAATATCCTGTGCTTTATATTCTCCACGGCTTCTATGACACCGAGGATTGGATGGCAAGAAAAAAGGTAGCTCTCAGCCGGATACTCACAAACCTACAGCAGGACGGCGAGGCCGAGGAAATGATAGTAGTGCTGCCCTATATCTTTTGCAGCAAGGGCCTGGCCTACACCACCGGCATGGACTACGAAAACTGCCTTGCCTACGACACCTTTGTAAACGACCTTGAAACAGACCTGATGCCCTTTATCAAGGAGAATTTCTCTGTGGCAGAGGGCCGTGAGAACACCGCCATAACCGGCTTCTCTATGGGCGGGCGTGAATCGCTGTTTATCGGCTGCACCCACCCGGAGCAGTTCGGATATATCGGAGCGGTATGCCCGGCACCGGGGCTGGCTCCCGGCCAGCTGAAGCCCTCCGAGCTGAGCTTTGCAGATGATGTCAAGCCCTACGCCCTGCTGATAAGCTCCTCCAAGGCAGACGGCACAGTAGGCAATAACCCAGACACCTACCGGGGTTATTTCAAGAAAAACGGCGAGCCCTTTCTCTCCCATGTTATGCAAAAGACCGGCCACGACCACACCAGCGTCAAGCCGCATCTGTATAACTTTTTCAGGATGATCTTCAAGGGCTGATAAACAGGCTTAAAATACAGATTTGTCAGAGAGGTGTAATTATGAAAGGTAAAATATTTTTAGCAGCAGCGCTTATCGCTATGATGTCCTTCGCAGGCTGCGGATGCAGCAGTTCAAGTCAGGCAGAGAGTCAGGCTTCACAAGCCTCAAGCTCAGAAGCCCCGGACAGCTCCGAGCCGGAAGCTCAGGCCAAAGCCGCAGACGCTTCCAAAAAGCGTGATGCAGTTTACAGCTACATCTGCGATAATTTCGGAAAGGTGATGCTCAGCTGCCAGCAGGAATCCACCTGGATGGGCTCACCGGATTACGAAATGGATTATATCCAGTCCATCACAGGCAAGCTGCCCGCCATGCGTGGTCTGGACTTTATGAACAACGATTTTGACGGTGTAGTTGAGCGGGCCAAGGCCTGGGACGCCAAGGGCGGGCTTGTGTCTGTCTGCTGGCACACAGGCGTCAGCGGCAGCGGCTATCAGGAAAGCCTTGATGAGACCCCCGATTTCTCCAAGCTGCTCACCGAGGGCACCGACGAATACAACAGCATGATGAAAAGCTGGGAGCAGGCTGCCAAGGCTCTGGCTGAACTCCGTGATGCGAACATTCCGGTGCTGTGGAGACCGTTCCACGAGTTCGACGGCCAGTGGTTCTGGTGGGGCAAGGGCGGCAAGGATAATTTCATCAAGCTCTGGCAGCTGATGCACGACAAATTCACCAACGAATACGGGCTCAACAATCTGATCTGGGTGCTGGGCTACTCCGGCGAGGTCAAGGACGGCTGGTATCCCGGCGACGAGTATGTGGACATAGCCGGCTCTGACACATATGACAATTCCACCAACAAAAAGGCATGGAAAAAGCTTGAAAAGATCACCTCCAAGCCACTGGCCTTCCATGAGTGCGGCAATGTTCCCGCAGTGGAAAAGTTCGAGAAGGACGGCGACCTGTGGTCGTGGTTCATGATCTGGCACACAGACTATATCATCAAAAACAACGCCGATAATCTCAAAGAGGTCTACAACAGTGAAAAGGTCATCACCCTTGATGAGCTGCCGAAATTCTAAATGAAAAGCTCTGCTGCATGATAAGCGGCAGAGCTTTTTGTCATATGTCTTCTTTGTGAAACAGGCTTTCAAATTCCTTTCCGTCCTTACGGGGGAGCTGCTTTTCTTCAATAACGGTTCCCTGCTCAATATCCACCAATATTAAAGTGAACCAGTTCTCAAAGGTCAGGCCCTCAAGCTTTTGCAGAAGCGCATCATAGACGTCCTTGTTGATCGTCACCAGGGAATACTTAGTGCCGACAAAAGCCTCCGGCTCCCATATCTCCCGCAGAAAAACATTCTTCAGATCATCAAGCAGCCAGTTTGCCTGACTTTTCACATCGATCTCATATTCCTTCTGATCCTCCGAATACTCATTGCCGGTGAAAATATCCGTCATAAAGTTCCAGCTTATGGGCTCCGCACCGTTAATGCGGATAGCAAACCTCACCCTGCGGGAAAAGCCGTATCTGCTCGTTTTCAGATATGGGTCGGTCTCCTCAAGGTCTGTGCCGGTGATCGGTGCTGTGGAAAGTCCGCTGTTAAACAGCATTCCCATGATAGTATTCTTGACCTGATTTTGCAGCCGCTTGTTTTCAATACTGCGCTTTTCGGCCTCCTGCTGCCTGATGCTGTTATCCTTCGGCACCATGCCGTTGGCACGCATGAGCCATTCAAAGTTATAGCCCTTATCTCCCTCTGAATTCTCTGCGATCCTTTCGATCAGAGATCTTTCCAGCGGCTTGGCAATGGTGCCGTTCACTATTCTTGAAAAGGTCGTGGGGCTCACACCGCACTTAGCCGCAAGCTCCGCCATAGACTGCTTGCCCTTCACATATTTCAGGGCCTCTCCAAGCTCCTTCTGATAGCGCTGGACATATTCGATTTCCTTGTATTTTTCCAGATCGTTCTTATCGCTCATTTTTGCACGCTCCTTTTTGCTGATGATAGAATTATACGCAAGCTGTTATACTATAAATAGTATAGCAGCTTTTGATTATTTTTTCAAGTACTTTTTCAAAAAATGTCAGCAAGGTGTCAAAGAAATTTTAAACGCCGATGTATACTATTATAATATATATCAGCCGCCGCAAATCATATTTGATCGTCAGAAGACAAATTACATACACAAAAACCAAGGCCAGTTTCAAAACTCAGTTTCGCATTTTGTGTATTTTAATTTCTCAAATATGAGATTTTACACAAATCAAATCCTAAAATTTTGTTTATTCCTACAATTATTCCGGAAAAATCGGTTTCAAAGCAAAAATCTGTTGACAACCATACACAGAATGTGCTATCATATCATTACACCAAATTTAAAATTTAAATTATAATTATTTTAAATTTGGTGCGCCGTGCTATACTCAAATCTCGGCAGCAGCAAGCATTATGAGGTTCAAGGAGCCTTTAATGATAAAACGGTCAGAACAAACAGGCAAAGAACAGGAGGACTTAAAATGAATCTTATCCCAACCGTTATTGAAACCACAAACAAAGGCGAGTGCGCCTTCGACATCTACTCCCGGCTTCTCAAAGACAGGATCATTTTCATAGGCGGCGAGATAAATGACTCTCTGGCAAGCTCAGTCATCGCCCAGCTGCTTTATCTGGAAGCTCAGGCCCCCGGCGAGGACATCAGCCTCTACATAAACAGCCCCGGAGGTTCTGTCTCGGCAGGGCTGGCGGTCTTTGACACCATGAACTACATCAAGTGTGATGTTTCAACTATCTGTGTAGGCATGGCAGCCAGCATGGGCGCCTTCCTGCTTGCCGGCGGTGCCAAGGGCAAACGCTTCTCTCTGCCGAATGCCGACATCATGCTGCACCAGCCTCTCGGCAGCACCGAAGGCCAGGCTGAGGACGTGAGGATCGCAGCAGAGCACCTGCTGAAGACCCGGGAAAAGCTCTACAAGCTCTTAGAGCAGCGCTTAGGCTGTGATGAACACAGCATCGCCAGGCTCTGTGACCGCAACCGCTGGTTCACCCCGGAGGAAGCCATGGAGCACGGTCTTATTGACCGGGTAGTAACAAGCAGACTATAATTCAAGGAGGACAAAACTATGCTGTATTTTAGTTATCAACTCAAATCCAAGACCCACAGCCCCAGGTATCATTCCAGGCGCCTCTCCCACTATGACGAGTTCAGCAATGAGGACTACCTCGATTCAAATCTGATCGAGGACATGAACACCCAGTTCTACAACAGCTATGCAGTCAATGAGGACAAGCTGCTCTTTATTACCGAGAAGAAGGAGGGCATCATCAGCATCTACGCTGCCATGAATGCCAACCTCTGCACAAAAGAGGAGCTTGACAGTACTGTGGAGAGCTCCTTCGAGGAATACACCATTATTACCTCCCGTGAATCCACCGTTGACGAATTCAAGTCCAATCTTGAAATGTCATCCTTCTGCAACGGCCGTAAAGTTCTCTCAAAGCTGAAGCTTGACTACCGCATTGCCGGCATCTTTGACCCCTGCCCATACAACTGGGAGGAGCAGGTGCTTGACCTCCCGCCTGTCAATGAGAAGGACTGCCTTAAGCGTGCCGGGCAGATACTTGCCTCCCAGAGCTTTACAGATGAGCTTGCCCGCATCTACTCCCCCAAGAACAAAAAGGCCTACTACGGCCACCCGGTGCATTACATGATCTCCGCAGGAGACTGGGGCGCTGCTCAGGATATGTACGAGCTGCTTATCAGAGCCCTTGGCAGCAACGGGCGTCTGCGCTCCAACAGAGTGTCTGTCTACAGGGATTTCAAAAAGGGTGCCTACAGAGATGAGCGCTACAGGCAGCATATGTACGCCTCCCGGGACGGTATTGTGGTGATAGAGCTTTGCTGCGACACCGGCATGAGCCGCTACGCCAGCGATTTCCACGAGTTCGCCAAGGTCACAGGGCAGCTGCTTGAGGAAATGAAAAAGGACACCCTGTTTATCTTTGTGGAGATCATTGGCAAGTCTGTCAAAAACCCCGACGCTGTCAGCGGCATTGTTTCCAAGGCGGATATTATTCAGCTGACAGAGGGCTCCGGCACATACGAGCAGGCGGCAGCCTACCTCACAGAGCTTGTTGATAAGTCAGACATCAAGCCGGAAACTATGGACGAAGCCCTGAGCTGCCTTCCTCAGAGAGAATCCTATACCGTCACAGATATTTTCAACGCCTACAACAACTGGTACGGCAGCGGCTTGAAGAATCACATCTACAAGGCCTATAAAAAGGAGGACTGCTGCAAGGTGGAGATCACCAAGGCCGAAAACAAGCCCTATGATGACCTGCAAAGGCTGATCGGCCTTACTGATGCCAAGCAGGTCATAGGCCGTATCATCTCCGCAGGCAAGGTCAGATGTTTGCGTGAGAACATGGGGCTTAAAACTGAGGCAGGCTCTCTCAATATGCTCTTTGCCGGAAGCCCCGGCACTGCCAAGACCACAGTCGCCCGCCTGCTGGCACAGATCCTCAAGGAGGAGGACATTATAAAGTCCGGCAAGCTGGTGGAGTGCGGCAGGCAGGACCTTGTGGCAAGATACGTTGGCTGGACTGCCAAGACAATTGAAGAAAAATTCCGGGAGGCCGATGGCGGCGTGCTGTTTATCGACGAGGCCTATTCTCTGGTGGACAGCTCCGACAGCTTCGGCACCGAGGCGATCAACACAATTACTCAGCTCATGGAAAACTACCGTGAAAGAGTTATAGTGATCTTCGCCGGCTACCCGGACAAGATGAAAAAATTCCTGGAGCAGAACGAGGGCCTTATGAGCCGTATCGCCTTCCACCTGAATTTCCCTGACTACACCGCCGGGGAGCTTCTTGAGATATTGAAGCTCCATGCCGAAAAGCGGGAGTACACCCTGACTGACAGCTCCCTTGACACTTGCAGTGAGATCTTTGAAAATGCCCGCTGCCAGGAAAATTTCGGCAACGGACGCTATGTCAGGAACCTGCTGGAGCAGGCGATAATCAGGCAGTCAAGCCGCCTGATGAAAAACACCTCCGGAGAGCTCACTCCCAAGGAGCTCTGCGAGCTGAGAGCCGAGGATTTTGATGAAGTAGTTCTTGGTATCAAAGGCTCAGGTGAAATCAAGCTGGGCTTCGCAGTCTGACATTTCCCAAATATGTGTCCCCCCGGCTGCGGGGGGCATACTGAGGGGTCACAAGCAGCCGGAACAATAATAATATTCGGAGGAAATAATATGATAAGCTTTGTTATCAACGAAATGCACAAAAATACTGACCCGGAAACCGGTATCCTCATTATCCACAGCTGGCCCATAGATCATGAGACCGACGCCGGCGGGCGGTTCCTCAAGTGCAGAATGAACTGGGAGAATGACCGGGATATTATTGAAAATGTCAGCCGGTTCTACTCATCACTTATGTGGCTGGGAGACTACTATAAGACCACCGGCGCCGAGATCGGCAGCCGCCCTGAGATCGACTTTTCCAAGGCAGAAAATGAATACGAAAAGGAGCAGCTGGAACAGCATCTCCGTTACTGGTCGCTCTGCTGCGAGGGCTATGAGCAGTTTGAAGGTGACGTTGAAGCTTTTTCAAAGGAGGCCGGCAAGCGTCTTGGCCGTGAATTCAATGCTTACAATACCGTTATCTGTGCCAGAAGGGTCTGCAAGTGTGCAGCGCTCAGCGCACCGGATATGGTCTTAGCCGCAGAAAGGTATGATCTCGGCGTGGCCTTTGCCCTGAACGCCGCCTGCGAAAGCATGGAGGATACCGACATCTTCACTGAGCCCTGCAAAGGTGACCACATCGGCTGCTTTGACAGCTCGGAGATCAATGAGATATTTGACATGATAAGATCCGACCGCTCACTGCTGCCTGATCCGGAGGTGGGGTATATGCTGCTGCTCTGTGACATATTTGCAGAGCGCCGCCCGGAGGTCATGCTCCGCATAGATGAGCTTAAAGAAGCCGCAGACCATGTGCTCAGCACCCTGAGTGCCTTTGAGAAAAATGTTCTCATCAAGGTCTACGGTCTGGAGGACGGTATCAGGCGGAGGCATGATGAGCTGGCCCTTGAGATGCACCTGCCGCTCAGCGACATCAGGTGCGCAGATGTCACCGCTCACCGAAAGCTCCGCCATCCCGGAAGGAACCGGTGGCTGAGACCCTTTATTGAGAAAGTCTGAAACAATGAGAACGGAGGAAACGATAATGGAAGAAGAGATCATACTTATCAATCAGATCGTTGCAAATGCAATTATCCATGGGGGAGACTGGGGCGGCCCCTACAACGTAAACACCCTTGGCCTTGTGATAGCCATGAACAACTGGCTGAAAGCCAAGGGGCTAACTGCCACCCACCATGTTGTGGGCGGTATGTACCTGCAGGGGCTCACCAAGGAACTGACCTACTCAGAAGACATGAAATACGAAAAGGCCGGCTATTTCCCGGTGCTGAAGATCGCCCCTATCACCGAAAAGGGCATTTATGAGGGCCCCTATGACCTTGACCTGATACCCTGATAACTGCCCGGTGCCGGCTCCCGGCTGACAGCTTTATTGGGTGACAAAAGCGCCATAGTATCTCTGTGCGTATCAGAAATACTATGGCGCAGTTTTTTATTGAATTTTCAGGTCACTGCTCGGCTTTCTTTTCTCCCTTTGAAAGCAGGCTGTTCTTCTGGTGGATATTATCTATACTCTCCATACTGCCGCCGCCGTGGTCGTCAGGAGCACGGAATTCTCCCTTATCCACCAGCCGCAGGAAGGCGTCTACTACATCAGGCGTAAGCTGTGTGCCGCTTACCTCCCTGATGATAGATACTGCCCGTTCAAAATTCATGCGCTTACGGTAGGGGCGGTCAGAATACATGGCATCAAAGCAGTCTGCCACCGCAATGATCTGCGCCACACGGGGTATCTCGTCACCCTTGAGGCCCTTGGGGTAACCCTTGCCGTCGGGACGCTCATGGTGAGAGCCGGCTCCCACGGCTATATCAGGCATCAGGCTGATGTTTTTCAGCACCTTATAGCCTCGGGCTGCATGAGACCTGATGATGTTGAATTCCTCGTCCGAAAGCGGCCCCGGCTTATTGAGGACGCTGTCGGGAATGCCTATCTTGCCCACGTCATGCAAAAGCGCTATGTTATGATACCGCTCCACAGTCTCCTCATCACAGCCAAGCTCCCTTGCAAGCATCTCGGTGTATTTCGCCACACGGAAGGAGTGGCCCTGTGTGTAGGAGTCCTTTAAGTCTATCACCGATGCAAAGGCCTCTATAAACTCAGCAAGCAGAGCCTTGTCCCGCTTCTGCTTCTCGATGAGAGCGTCCATTTTTTCCGCCCGTCTGAACATCACGGAAAGCCTTACTCCGATGAAAATACATATCAGGAATACCACCGCCGCAATGACTGCTATTTTGATTATGATGCTCCTGATATACTGCCTGATCTCGTGGACCGAAATGTCAACTCCCACATATGCCACACACTTGCCCTGAGAATCGTATATCGGCTCGTATTGAGTCAGGAGCCAGCCGTAGGCATCGTCGCTCTCGATGATGTCGATGCGCTTACCTGCCAGCAGGTCCGGAATGTAGGGCTCAAAGCTCGGGTCAAATTCCAATACCTCACCGATAGCGCTTATGTCCACCTCCGGCAGGCCGTCAGTCTCTGCGTCCTGCGGAGACCAGAAATCAAACACCACATGGCAGCCGTCCGGCAGGATCTTGTAAACATAGAGATATTCCAGATAGGAGGTGTTGTTCAAAATATCATTGAGCCTTTCGGCAGTCAGCTTGTAATCATCATCGACGCCGTTTTCAAGCCAGCCGTCGATCTTGTCGCCGTCGATCTGCTTCACCGCCAGCTTTGCAGCCGCCGTAACAGACTGCTGACGGCTCTCTTTCAGAGCGGACTTAAAGTTCAGAACGCAGATGATGATGACCGAAGCCACCAGCACCAGCATGAGCAGCCCCAGAGCTATCCACAGCAGACGGAACCGCTTTTCGGCGGTTATGCCCTTTTCTTTTTTAGCCATAAATGATCCCCTTTATATCACTTTCAGTAATCGTTACCATACATTTGGTTTATTATAACATAAAAAAAGGATTTTGTAAATAGCTTTAGATAAATTTTCATATCTGATCATTATCTTTTTTGTTGAATATATTTAAATTGCACAAAGAATATCCCAAGCCGCCGAGGTCTCCGCAGCCTGGGATAGTTTTCATCATCATTGTTCCGGGGATAGGGCCTTAGTTACTGTCTTCCGAGAAATTCCGCAAGGAAATCATCAAAGGTCTTGCCCTGGTCCTTTTTGTCAAGGTCCACATCTTTCAGGCGGTCAACAGCGCTTGCCATTCCGTAATTCTTCGCAACAACATAGCCCTGATTGTGTATCTCCCATTCATCAGCCATGTCCTTGGCTGTGCGGTAATGCGTTATGCACCCGCAGACCTTGCTCTCTTTCAGCAGCGCCTCACAAATAATTATCATATCTGCCCGGTTGGTGATCTTGTAGGAATCAACTATCTTCCAGTCGCCGCCGAGGTATGGGGTATAATGGGCAGTGAATGTCTCATCTCCGTAGCTGAAGGAGTAGTTGTCAGCATAATCGTCACTGCCGGTGTATGTGAGCTCAAAATCATTCTCAGACAATGTCGGGGCAGCTCCCGATGATGCCTCAAAGTACATATTCGCCGCAAAGTTATAGGCATAAAGCGCCTTCACCAGCTTGACGAGGTCCCGGGAGGTATCGGACGTGTTTTCCAGCGCACTGTAAGCGTAGGAGAGCGCACTGAAAGTCATGGTGCTGCTGCCGACTACAGCCTGATGTGTTTTGTCAAGATCGGCTGCCGCAATGTCCGGCACCTCAATATAACACCTTCCGTCCTTCTTCATGACAGAAGCAGCTTCGCCGTCTATCTCCGCCGCTCCGGGGTCTTTATTGAAATATATCCGGAAGCTGGTCTTTGAATCAAGCAGCAGCGTCGCTCCGAGAGTATAAACCCCCTTCGGGAGCTCGCCTGTTCTTGAGAACTTGTATTTTTCGAGCTTTGCAGCGTCCACATCAGCCAGCACAGAGTCCGTTTCAGGGTCATCGGCAGCCTTGAACTGCACCCTTGAATAACTGCCGTAAAGGTCCAGCGCATTCACAAGCGCCGAGAGATCGGAGCCTGCATTCTCGTCATTCTGAACTGTCTCAATGTATTTCCGGACGCTGTATTCCACACCCTCTGCATTGTAAGCCTCTCCCTCAGAGTTATAAAGCGAAACGTTATTCCCGCACTTTTTCAGGCAGATCGAAACTGTATCGTCAAGCTCTGTCGGGTCAACAAGATAGGTCAGCTTGCAGAGCCCTGCGTGCTCCCCTGATGTTTCGGGAACGAGCTTGCTTGCAGCGATAGTTTTTCGGCCGTCAGGCCCACTTAGAATGACAGTATCAAAGGCTGCCTTATCCTGAACATCAAGATAGAAATTCACTCCTATCTCACCTGTAAGAGTGAGGGTGGCCCCCACCAGTGTGTTTCGCTGAACTGCGGCATTTTCGGCACCGGTGATAATGACAGAGCCTGTGATGTTGTCTGTATTTATGGCCTGCACACCTGCCAAAGCGATAAAAAGCGAGCAGGCAGCGGCGGTGATCCTTTTTAATATCCTGGTTTGCATTGGGGCCTCCTTGGTATGCGGTTTAGTCACTTGTCCTGCGGACGGCGTAATGCCCTCGCCCGCAGGTCCTGCGGACGGCGTAATGCCCTCGCCCGCAGCCGTGTGCAGAAATAAAGC
>CADBTF010000145.1 GCA_902797485.1 uncultured Ruminococcus sp.
CCTACGGGCGTGACCATGCGGACGGTGCCAACATGCTGGCAAGAGCTGTCAAGCCCTTCGGGGGGAAGATCATCTGGCGGGCATTTGTTTACAACTGCTCTCAGGACTGGCGTGACGAGACCACCGACAGAGCCTGCTCCGGCTGCAGGACCTTTGCTCCGCTGGACGGGCATTTTGACGGCAATGTTATTTTGCAGGTGAAAAACGGGCCTATGGATTTTCAGGTGAGGGAGCCGGTCCACCCGCTGTTCGGGGCGATGAAGCACACTGCTCTTGCGGCGGAGTTCCAGCTGGCTCAGGAGTACACCGGCCAGCAGCTGCACGTCTGCTGCCTTATACCCATGCTCAGGGAGATACTGTTTTTTGACACCTGTGCCACCGCCGGCAAGGGGCGGGTGCTGGACAGGATATGTGCAGCGGCGGCTGTATCAAACACCGGAGATGACTATTGCTGGACAGGCAGCGAGCTGGCAGCGGTGAACCTCTACGGCTTCGGGAGGCTCTGCTTTGAGCCGCAGCTCACAGCTGAGGATATTATCGACGAATGGATAACCCTCACCTTCGGGAGCGATGAGCTTGTGAGGGAGACACTTTTATACATACTGCTGGGCTCTCACAAGGCCTATGAGGATTACACTGCCCCGCTGGGTCTTGGGTGGCTCTGCAAGCCGAACACCCATTACGGCCCTGACCCCTGGGGCTATGAGTTTGACCGCTGGGGCACCTACAACCGGGCAGACAGGAATGCCGTCGGGGTGGACAGGAGCAGGACAGGCTTCTGCGATCAATACCCGGAGGAACTTCGCAAGCTTTACTCCGACCCCGCCCGCTGCCCGGACGAGCTGCTGCTGTTCTTTTGCAGAGTTGAGTATACCCATATACTGCACAGCGGCAAGACGGTGATACAGCACATTTATGACAGCCACTTTGAGGGCTGCGAACAGGCAGAGGAATTTGCAAGGCTCTGGGCAAAGCTTGAGGGGCACATAGATAAAAGCATTTACGAAAACGGCAGGCGGCGCTTCAAGGAGCAGCTCCGCTCTGCAAGAGAGTGGCGGGACGTTATAAACGCATTTTTCCACAGACTCTCAGGCATTGAGGACGAAAAGGGCCGGAAGCTGTACTAAGGCAATACCGCCAAAAGTGAGGGATAGATATGCTTATGATCGACGCTGATATTTCAAACGGAATGATACTGCAAAGAGATACTGCAAACCCCATTACCGGCAGGACTGACCCAGGTGCGGAGGTTACTGTCAGGCTCATAAAGGGCGGGCGGGAGCTCTCGCTGAACGCCGGGAAAGCTGATGAGCAGGGAAATTTTAATGTATCTCTGCCGGCTGTGCCGGGAGGTCTTGAGCAGTACGGGCTTATCATAGAAGCGGGGGGCGTCAGCTGTGAGATCAGTGATGTGCTTTTCGGAGATGTTTACAATATAAACGGACAGTCCAACATGGAGCTGCCTCTGCGCAGGGTATACGACCCGCTGGACCCGTCAAAGCCCTTTTCCGGAAAGGTGCGCACTCCTGACTGCCCATATATCCGGGAATTCAGGGTGCCGATCATCACCTGCTTTGAGCCGGGCAAAGAATTCCGCCGCTGGGAACAGGGCTCATGGTGCCGCTCTGACAGCCCGCAGGCCGCAGACATGAGCGCTGCCGGGTATTTCTTTGCCAGGGAGCTTTTTGACAGATACGCTATCCCCATAGGGCTTGTGAACACCTCAGCGGGAGGAGCTCCCATTGAGGCCTTTATGCCGGCTTCAATGCTGCGGGAGCTTGGAGGCTATGAGGAATTTCTGGATATGGTCACCGCTCCGGGCTGGCAGGAAGATACCGCAAAGGAGGACACAAAGCGCTGCGGGGAATACTATGCTATGCTTGACAGCATGGATACTATCGGGGAGAGGATCATTGCCGGAGATTACCCTGCGGGCGAAGAAACAGATCTGCCATGGCAAATAAAGGATTTCAGCGGGAGGGTCTGGCTGTGGACAGAATTCGATCTGCCGGAGGACGTCACTGCTGATGACCCTATGCTGCTGCTGGGGACACTCACTGACAGTGACCGTGCATACATTAACGGCACGCTTGTGGGCGAGACCGGGTATATGTACCCGCCGAGATACTATACTTTTGATAAGAGCCTTCTGCAAAAGGGGCGGAACCGTCTGGCGGTGCGGCTGGACATCTACGGCGGAGAGGGCGGCTTCACTCCCGGAAAGCCATGGTGCATAAAATACGGAGACCGCTTGATCGGCCTTTCAAAAGGCTGGAAATTTGCCAAAGCAGTAAAGGCAGAAAAGTTAAAGCCCGCTGAATTCTTTCAGGGGCTGCCGCTTTCGCTGCACGCTGACACTGCTCCCGTATTCGGCAGGAATTACAAGGGGCTGATAATTTATCAGGGTGAATCGAACGGCTCCAACGCCCGGCGCTACAAAGAGCTTTTCACGGAATACATAAACTACTACCGCCGGCGCTGCGGCAGAGAGATACCGGTGATCTGGGCGCAGCTGCCGGATTTCGGGGCTATGCAGGACGAAAGCTGGCAGACTGTAAGGCAGGCGCAGCTTGAATGTACCGGCCTGCCGAACACTGCAATGGCTGTGACTATCGGCCTTGGAGAGTGCAATGATCTGCACCCCATAAACAAGTGGGAGATAGGCAGGCGGCTGGGGCTTTGTGCGGAGGAGCTGATCTATGAAGGCGGGAGCGGCAAGCCCTTTATGTGGACGGAGGTACAGTGCTCAGATGATGCGGTGATGATCGTCTTCGGCGGCAGGGTAAAGCTGACAAGGACCGATAACAGCTATTTTGAGGCCGTCTATCCCGACAGGACTGTGACTGTTACGGCAGTGCAGGCAGCTGACGACACTATCAGCATAGCCCTGCGCAGCGGCTGCCCGCAGGTTTTAAGATACGCATGGCTGAGCGGCCCGGATTCTCCGCAGCTGCTGGACAGCGGCGGGCTGCCTGTGTCTCCCTTTGTGATCGGCCTGAGACAATAATATGCTTGCATAGGTTAAAAATATATTAGAAAAAATTCAGAGAATCCTCTTGTAAAAACCGCTGAAATATGTTAAAATGATATAAAGGCTCGGACGCCTGTCAATTTGAGCTTTGGGCGATATTATCGCCTGCGATGTTATCGCCTGTGATGCAGTCGCCTAAATTTATATTAAAGGAGAAGATACTATGCAGTACGGTTACTTTGACCTCGAAAACAAAGAGTATGTCATCACCCGCCCTGACACACCGTCAGCCTGGGCCAACTACCTTGGCTCACCGGAATACGGTGCGATCGTTTCTAACAATGCAGGAGGCTACAGCTTCGTAAAGAGCGGAGCCAACGGAAGAATTGCCCGCTACCGCTTCAACAGCAATATGGCCCTGCCCGGAAGATATGTCTATATCCGTGACAACGACGCCAAGGATTACTGGTCCGCTTCATGGCAGCCTGTAGGCAAGCCTCTGGACCAATACAAGAGCGAGTGCCACCACGGAACAGCTTACACCACTATCAAGGCCTGCTATTCCAAGATACACAGTGCAGTAACCTACTATGTTCCCCTTAACAAGACTTATGAGGTTTGGAGAGCCAAGATCAAGAACAACTCCGACAGATACAGGAACCTCTCTCTATTCGGCTTTATTGAGTTCACCAACGAGAACAACTACGAGCAGGATCAGGTAAACCTCCAGTACACACTGTTCATCACCCGGACAAGCTTTGAGAACGGCAACATGATCCTCCAGCACATCAACGAGAACAGCGGCAAGGATCAGAACGGCTCAAATCACCGTGAGCGCTTCTTCGGTATGGTGGGTGCTCCCGTATCTGCTTACAACGGCAGCCTTGACAGCTTCATCGGCTCCTACAGGACATATTCCAACCCTGTAGCTGTTGAGAGAGGCTTCTGCGACAACAAGTGCAACTACAACTCCAACGCCTGCGGTGCTTTGCAGTCTGAGGTAATGCTGGCTCCCGGTGAGGAGATCGAGATTATCTATATTCTCGGTCAGAAGGACCCGATCACTGCAAAGGCTATCATCGACGAATACAAGCAGCCCGGCAAGGTAGATGCCGAGGTCAAGGAGCTTATCGACTACTGGCACGGCCAGCTGAACAATTTCCAGGTAGAGACTCCTTCTGCTGAGTTCAACAACATGGTAAACGTTTGGAACGCATATCAGTGCTTCATCACCTTTATCTGGTCAAGAGCCGCTTCCTTCATTTACTGCGGCCTGAGAAACGGCTACGGCTACCGTGACACTGTTCAGGACATTCAGGGCATTATCCACATCAATCCCGAGCTGGCAGCTGAGAAGATCAGATTTATGATCTCCGCACAGGTAGACAACGGCGGCGGACTGCCCCTCGTTAAGTTCGACCACAAGGCCGGTCACGAGACCTGCCCTGACGAGAACGACGAAAACAGCGTATACGCCAAGGAGACAGGTCACCCCTGCTACCGTGCTGATGATGCGCTCTGGCTCTTCCCGACTGTTTACAAGTACATCGCTGAGAGCGGCAACAAGGCATTTCTGGACGAGGTCATCGTTTATGCCAACGGCGGCGAGGACACTGTTTACGATCACCTGAAAAAGGCTATCGACTTCTCCATGAACCGTCTGGGCGCACACTCCATGCCTGCGGGACTTTACGCTGACTGGAATGACTGCCTGCGCCTTGGCAAGAAGGGTGAGAGCTCCTTCGTGGCATTCCAGCTCTACTATGCTATGAGCGTGCTCAAGGCTTACGCTGAGGAGCGTGGAGACAAGGATTATGTTGCATACATAGACAAAGTACAACCGGAGCTTGGCAAGAGCCTTGCAGCCTGCTGGGACGAGGACAGATTTATCCGCGGATACCGTGAGAACGGCGAGATCGTCGGCGCCAAGAAGGACCCGGAGGCTTCTATGTGGCTGAACCCCCAGAGCTGGTCGGTCATCTCCGGATTTGCTTCAAAGGAGCAGGCCGAGACCGCTATGGAGAGCGTTCACTCTATCCTGAACACTCCTTACGGCGTAAAGATCATGGAGCCGCCTTATGTTGACCACTACTTTGACGGTGCGCTGATGCACATCTTCAACCCTGACACCAAGGAAAACGGCGGTATCTTCTCGCAGACACAGGGCTGGGCTATCCTGGCTGAATCGCTGCTGGGCCACGGCAACAGAGCCTTTGAGTATTTCCTTGAAAGCTCGCCGGCTTCCATGAACGACAGAGCCGAGCAGAGAGTGCTTGAGCCGTATGTTCACGGACAGTTCACCGAGTCCACACGTTCGCCTTATGCAGGCAGGAGCCACGTTCACTGGCTGACCGGCACCGGCTCTACTGTAATGGTAGGCTGCGTTGAGGGTATCTGCGGCATGAGACCGACAGCTGACGGCCTTGTTATCAGCCCGTCTATCCCCTCCGAGTGGGACGGCTTCAAGATCGAAAAGAATTTCCGAGGCAAGCATCTTTCGATCGACATTCAGAACCCTGACCATGTTGAGAGCGGCATCAAGAGCATCACCGTAAACGGCGAAGCAGTTGAGGGCAATTTCGTTTGCCAGTGCAAGCTGACAGACCAGACAAACATCACCGTTGTAATGGGTTGAACCTCATAAGAGCATAATTTAAGACCAGTCCGGTTTTTCGGACTGGTCTTTTTTTCA
>CADBTF010000146.1 GCA_902797485.1 uncultured Ruminococcus sp.
GTTTATTTTCATCATAAGCGGCTGGCTGAGCTTCAAATGGGGCTACGATCAGGTGGACCTGAAATCGAAGCTGATGTATAAAAACAAGTGATATAATGTAACCATATTTTTCAGGGAGTAATGAACTATGATATTTTTAGAAAATCTGCGCTCAAAGCTGGAAAGCTATAAACCAAAGATAAAGGAGCTTTCGGAGGTCTTTGATATTGAGAACTCCAAGGAGCGTGTGGAGGAGCTGCATAATAAGGCCGCAGAGCCCGGCTTCTGGGACGATCTGGAGGCATCTCAGAAGGTCCTGCAGGAGACCCGCACTCTCGAAGCCCGTCTTGAAAAATACGATAAGCTTACCCAGTCGGCGGAGGATATTGAGGTCATGCTGGAAATGGCCGCCGAGGAAAATGACGAATCCATGATCGCTGACATCGAGGCTGAGCTGGGCTCTCTTGCAGAGCAGGTGGACGCTCTTACCCTTGCCTCTCTGCTTACCGGCGAATATGATAAGAATAACGCTATCCTGAATTTCCACTCCGGCGCCGGCGGTACCGAGGCACAGGACTGGAACGAGATGCTCTACCGTATGTATACCCGCTGGGGCGAGGCTCACGGCTTCAAGGTGAATGTGCTGGACGTGCTGGAGGGCAGCGAGGCCGGCTTGCAGTCAGCGTCTATCGCTATCGAGGGCGAGAACGCCTACGGCTACCTTAAAGGGGAGGCAGGTATACACAGGCTGGTGCGTGTGTCACCCTTCGATTCTCAGGGCCGCCGCCATACCTCCTTTGCAGCTGTTGACGTAATGCCCGACCTGCCGGAGGACGTTGATATAGATATTCGCCCGGAGGATATTGAGATGCAGGTGTACCGTTCGTCAGGTGCGGGCGGTCAGCATATCAACAAGACCTCCTCGGCAGTAAGACTGATACACAAGCCCACAGGCATCGTGGCTGCCTGCCAGACCCAGCGCTCACAGTTCCAGAACCGTGACTACGCTATGCGTATGCTGAAAGCAAAGCTGCTGGAGATCAAGCTGCAGCAGAATTTAGAGAAGATAGAGGACATCAAGGGCGTTCAGAAGGAGATCGCCTGGGGCAGCCAGATCCGCTCCTATGTATTCATGCCCTATCAGCTCGTTAAGGATCACCGCACAGATTATGAGACTGCCAACATTCAGGCAGTCATGGACGGCGACCTTGACGGCTTTATCAACGCTTACCTTAAATCTCTCTCCCTTGGCACCCTCAGCGAGGAGGACGCAAGAGAGTGATCCGGCAATAAAGTCAATAAAAAAGAACAATAAGGCCAAAGCTTTTACGCTCCCTTATTGTTCTTTTTTTATGTGTTCTCATATTAAAGACTGCGCTGTGCTCATTCAGGCGTTCTCACCGGTCAGGGAACATAATAATTCTTCAAGGCCAGTGCTGTGTTGTAGCGGGTGAGATTATCCCCGCTGCCCATGACGATTATCACATAGGTCCTGCCGCCGGAGAGGAATGCAGATGCCAGGCAGCAGCCCGCCGCCTCAGTCGTACCGGTCTTTATGCCGATGCAGCTTGCATCATAGAAGCCGTAGGCAGGGTTTAAAAACAGGTTGGTGTTGGTCCAGGTCAGGTAGCCGCCGGATCTCAGCCATACAGTTTTCTGGCTTGAAGCCACAGCCGCCTTGATGACAGGAACATTCATTGCATAGTTGATAAGCTTCATGAGGTCTGAGAGGGTGGTGTAGTGGTTCGGGTCGTCCCAGCCCTCCGGGTTGGCAAAGTGGCTGTGAGACATTCCCAGCTCAGAAGCAAACTCATTCATCAGCCCCACAAAAATATCCACAGCCTGATAGTCCGTCAGGTAGGTGCCGGGGTAAAGAGCTCTTGCGGTCGAGACCGCCGCAGTATAGGCTGCGTCGTTGCCGGAGGGCAGAAGCATAGCATAGATCAGCTCTTCCAGCGTCATGCTGCTGCCGACGCTCAGGAATGCAGTGGTGGAGTCCGGCTTGACAAGCCCGATCTCCGTTCCCGCAGTAACTACAGTCTGGCTGTTCATATATTTCAGCGCTGCCGATGCAGTCAGCAGTTTGGTGATGCTTGCCAGTGAGATGCGGCTGTCAAGGTTCTTGCTGTAGAGCAGAGTGTCAGTGTCCATGCAGTATACCGCAGCTGCCGCACAATAGGGGATCACCGGCTCCTGCTCAGCAGGCTCTGCATTTGATGCAGCAGTGATATCAGTTGTGGTGACGGGAGCAGCAGTTGTCTGTGTCGTTTCAGGGGGAGAGTAGGTCTCCTGAGAAGCAGTCTCACCGGCAGTTGCCGGAGCTTCTGACAGAGTTTCGGCTGCTTTGGTTGTCTCCGAGGAAGAGGTATCAGTCTTTGATGCGGTCAAAGCCGTGGTCTGTTTTTCAGCTTCGGAAGCCTGGGAGGCGGTTATCTCTTCGGCGGAGGCTTTGGTCTGCTGCTGGGGCAGGGAGGTCTCGCTGATGGTGTTCCCGCAGGAGCACAGCAGCATTGCCAGCGCCATACACAGGCCGATAACTTGCTTTTTCAAAGGTATCACTTCTTCAGATCAGTTCTTCAGGGAATGGAGCGGTGCAGGTATCTGCCCTCCGCGGGATATGAATTTTGAGGGCGATTCATTTCTTACAGGCATTACAGGTCCGCAGCCGAAGAGACCGCCCCAGTCAAGCTCCTCGCCCACCTTCTTGCCGATAGCGGGGATAACTCTGACCGCAGTAGTCTTTGTGTTTACCATGCCGATAGCGGCTTCGTCAGCGATTATGGCGGCAATGGTGTCGGCAGTGGTATCTCCGGGTATAACTATCATATCAAGCCCCACAGAGCATACCGCAGTCATGGCCTCCAGCTTTTCTATAGAGAGTGTGCCGGCTTTGGCAGCATCTATCATTCCTGCGTCCTCAGAGACAGGTATAAATGCACCGGAGAGGCCTCCTATGCGTGAGCAGGCCATAACTCCGCCCTTCTTTACAGCGTCGTTGAGCAGGGCAAGGGCAGCGGTGGTGCCGTGGGTGCCACAGCGCTCAAGGCCGATCTCTTCAAGTATATGAGCCACAGAATCACCTACTGCCGGAGTAGGTGCCAGCGACAGGTCAACTATTCCAAAGGGAACACCCAGTCTCTTGGAGGCTGTCACGCCCACCAGCTGGCCCACTCTGGTGATCTTATAGCTGATCTTCTTGATAACATCAGCGATCTGAGTAATGTCAGCATCGGGGTATTTTTTCAGTGCGGCTCTGACAACTCCCGGCCCGGAAACGCCCACGTTTATCATGCAGTCAGGCTCACCGACACCGTGATAGGCTCCCGCCATAAAGGGGTTATCCTCAACAGAGTTGCAGAACACCACCAGCTTTGCAGCGCCGAAGCAGGCAGAATCCACAGTCTTTTCTGCACACTCTCGGACTATCCTGCCCATGAGGGCGCAGGCGTCAAGGTTTATTCCCGCCTTGGTTGAGCCCACATTTACAGAGGAGCACACCCTCTCGGTGCAGGCCAGTGCTTCCGGGATAGATTCGATAAGCTCCTTGTCTCCGGCGGAGAAGCCCTTCTGTACCAGAGCAGAGTAGCCGCCTATAAGATTTACCCCGACTGCCTTTGCAGCTGCGTCCATAGCCTTTGCAAAGGGCACAGGTGAGCTGTGGCAGGCAGCGGAGACTATAGCGATTGGAGTAACAGATATGCGCTTGTTGATTATGGGAATACCGAACTCCTTTTCGATCTGCTCGCCCACCTCTACCAGCCTTGCGGCTTTTGTGGTTATCTTGTTATAGACCTTTTTGCAGGCCTTGTCAATATCAGCGTCGATACAGTCCAGAAGAGAGATGCCCATGGTAATAGTGCGAATATCAAGGCACTCCTCCTGTATCATTCTTATAGTTTCAAGTACGTCATAGGTATTAAGCATTTACATTTCCTCCGGCTCAGATGTGGTGCATACAGTTGAAGATGTCCTCGTGCATGGTGTGTATCTTCAAGCCCATAGAATCGCCAAGGGCAGTGAGGTCATCAGCCAGAGAAGCAAAATCGCCGTCAAGCTTGGAAATATCCACCAGCATTATCATGGCAAAAAGCTCCTGCAAAACGCTCTGAGTCACTTCTATAACATTTGCGTTATGCTCTGCACATTTGGTGCTTACCTTTGCCAGTATCCCAACGGCGTCCTTGCCGATCACAGTTACAACAGCTCTCATATAAAAAACCGCCTTTCAATAATTAACATA
>CADBTF010000147.1 GCA_902797485.1 uncultured Ruminococcus sp.
CATGACTTTGAAGCGACCCTTGACCACTGCCGGGAGATAACCCTTGCGGACTGTGATAAGCGTTCGCTTCTGAGCTGTGCGGTCTCGGCAGTGCTGAGAATGTTTGCACCGCTGCTGTGAGATAGAAAGATAAAACGGAGGGATCATCTATGAAAATAGCGATAGGAAACGACCACGCTGCCCCTGAGCTGAAGCTGGCTGTTAAAGCGCATCTTGAGGAAATGGGGATAGAGGTGCTGGATATGGGCTGCGCTCCCGGAGAAAAGTGCGATTATCCTGATGCAGCCGAGGCAGTCTGCGGGAAGGTCACAAGCGGAGAATGCAGCTTTGGCATACTTATCTGCGGCACCGGCCTTGGAATGTCCTATGCTGCCAATAAGGTAAAGGGCATAAGGGCGGCCTGCTGCTCGGAGCAGTTCTCTGCAAGGCTATCCAGAGAGCATAACGATGCTAATGTGCTTTGCTTCGGGGCAAGAGTAGTCGGTGAGGGAACAGCCTTCGATCTGGTGGACGCCTTTGTTAAGACACCCTTCTCCGGGGACGAACGCCACCAGCGCAGAATAGATAAGATCACTGCTATTGAGCAGAGAAACTGAGTGCTCAACCCAGCGCCACGTCAAGTATCATCATTATCAGAAAGCCAAGCATTACCCCCATGGTGCCAAGGTGCCCGGAGCCTAAGTGAGCCTCCGGGATAAGCTCCTCCACTACCACATAGAGCATAGCCCCCGCAGCAAAGGCCAGCAGCCAGGGCATCAGGGCTGCGATATGCCCTGCCATGATAACCGTCAGCACACCTGCTATGGGCTCAACTATCCCGGAGAGAGCTCCGCAGGCAAATGCTTTTTTGCGGCTCATGCCGGTCTGTCTGAGGGGCAGGGAGATAGCTGCACCCTCCGGGAAATTCTGTATTCCGATGCCCACTGCCAAAGCAGATGCAGCTGCCAAGGGCTCCGGGCTGCTGCTGCCGGAGGTGAGAGCAAAGGCAAGGCCTACCGCCATTCCTTCGGGAATGTTGTGGAGGGTCACAGCGAATACGAGCAGAGCGGTTTTTCCGATACCTCGCCTGACGCTGTTTTCGTCCGCCGGGTGGAAGAAGGGGATAAGCTTGTCAAAGAGCATAAGGAACAGCACACCTGCAATTATTCCAACTGCCGCCGGCAGCCAGGCAATGCGGCCCTGTTCTCTGGCCTGTTCGATAGAGGGGATAAGCAGAGACCATACAGAAGCAGCGATCATGACCCCTGCCGCAAAGCCGAGAAAGACCCGCTGAACTGATTCAGTGCTGTGATCCTTGCGCATAAAGAAAACCATAGCCGCACCGAGCGCAGTAAGGGCAAAGGTAAAGCCTGTAGCGCCGAGGGCAAGTAGGATTGTATTCATTGATAAGTAACTCCTTTTATGAGATCAGTGCCTAACTGATAGTTAAGCAGCATTATTATAATTTATGCCCTGTCGCCAATAATGGTGAGAGGGCATTTTTAAGCAGCAGAAGAAGTAAAGCAGCAAACCAGTTGTCAAGAGGAACCGCAAAGCGAATTCGCCGTTTCCAAAGGCGGCGTTAGCCTTTGGCGGGAAATTTCTTCCTCGTCTTCGCTCGGAAGAAATCGGGGCAGAACCCCGGCAGAGATCGGGACAGTGTATGAAAGAGGCAGACACGCTTGGCTGTCACTTGTTGCCAAAAGCAGTTTTTTAATTATTGTTGAACTATCCTGTCAGGCTGTTGACAATATACTACTAAAGAGGTATAATATAAATGTAATCCAAAAGTAACAGGAGGTTAGCAGCTATGCTTAAAATAAAGAACCTGAGCTGGACCCTTGAAAGCGGCGAGGAAATATTAAAAAATATTTCTCTGGAAATACCGGAGGGAAAGCTCACAGTTATCACTGGGCCTAACGGAGGAGGAAAAACATCTCTGGCAAAGCTCATAGCAGGGCTTGAAAAACCGGTCAGCGGGGAGATATTGCTGGATAATGAAAATATTACTGAGTGGGATATTACAAAGCGCTCCAAGGCCGGTATCGGTTATGCCTTTCAGCAGCCTGTAAGATTTAAGGGCCTGAATGTAAGAGACCTGCTGGAGCTCTCTGCCCAGCGCAGCCTCTCTGACAGAGATATATGCGAGATACTCGGAAAGGTCGGCCTCTGCGCAAATGAGTATATAGACAGAAATATCGACGCCTCCCTCTCAGGCGGCGAGGCTAAGAGAATAGAGATAGCTTCAGTGCTGGCAAAGAAGGACGCTAAGGTGCTTGTGTTCGACGAGCCAGAGGCAGGGATCGACCTCTGGAGCTTTTCCAGCCTGATAGATGCCTTTGAAAGATTAAAGACTACCGAGAAAAAGTCGCTGCTTATTATTTCTCATCAGGAGCGTATCCTTGAGATATCCGATCATATCGCTGTTATCGCAAACGGCGTTGTCCGTAAGTCCGGCAGAAGAGAAGAGATACTCGGGGAGCTTTTAGGCGAGGAGAAGGCAGAGCGCTGCCCGCTGGGTAAGGATAAGGAGGATAACAACAATGCTTGATAAGACCACTGAGGAGCTTCTGGGAATAGTTTCCGACTGGAGCGGCAAGTTCAACGGAGCCTATAATATCCGCTCGAACGGCGAGTGCGCCGGAAGGCAGTCCTCCGAAAATATACTCATTGAAAACAAGCCGGACAACCCCGGGCTGGTCATCAGGATAAAGCCCGGCACCAAGGGCGAGACAGTCTATATCCCTGCCTGCGTTACCAAGGGCGGGATAAACGATCTGGTGTATAACGATTTCTATGTAGGCGAGGGCGCTGATGTTATCATAGTTGCCGGCTGCGGAGTTCATACCGCTGACGGCCACGATGTCCGCCACCACGGTATACACCGCTTTATTTTAGCTAAGGGCTCAAGGGTGCTTTATAAGGAAAAGCATATCGGCACGGGCGCCGGCGGCGGAGCCAAGAGGATAGACCCTGTTACCGAAATAGAGCAGGGGGAGGACAGCTATCTGGAAATGGATACCATTCAGATAGGCGGCGTTGACAGCACCTACCGCAAGACCTCCGGCAGACTGGGCAAGGGGGCTAAGCTTGTCATCAAGGAACGCATCATGACCGACGGCAACCAGACTGCAAATACAGATTTCGCAGTGGAGCTGGACGGAGAGGATTCCGGCGCTGATATAGTTTCACGCTCTGTGGCAAAGGGCAATTCCTATCAGGAGTATCACTCAAAGATCAGCGGAAACAATCGCTGCAAGGGCCACTCGGAATGTGACGCTATCCTTGCGGACAACGGCAAGGTGAATGCAGCTCCGGAGCTGTATGCAGGCAGCCTCGACGCAGAGCTTATCCACGAAGCGGCTATCGGCAAGATCGCCGGTGAGCAGATCATCAAGCTGCAGACCCTTGGCCTCTCCGAGGAGGAGGCAGAAAAGAAGATCATCGAGGGCTTTCTGAGAGGCTGATAAGGCCGGCATTTTAAAAGCAAAAATCAAGGCTTTGCCGCAGCAGATAGTGCTGTTTTCTGCGGCAAAGCCTTTACTCATTTTTATGCCAAAAAAGTGCAAGGTTTTTTGTGAAAAATTGCTATTGTTATTGAATTTTTAATACTGTATAATTAAAAAGGATATTTATATTTTGCCTGAGAGATCTTAAATTTCAGGCGGCAGGGAGGGGCAGCTATGATAAGCAAGCGAAAGTTTTTTGCTTTCTTTTTGAACAGGTTCAACAAGCGTGCTCTGCTGCTGGTCATCGACGCTGTTTTTCTCCTGACTCACCTGTTTTATCTTTTCTTCTTCCTTTTGAACGATATAACGGAGATGTTTGTTTTTAACATTTTCAGCGTTAGCTTCTATGCGCTGCTTGAATTCTTCATATATAAGAACCCCGATCCCATAACCAGATATGCCAGCCTTGCAATAGTTGAGGTAACGCTGCACGCCGGCGCTGCAACTATTTTTATGGGCTGGGAGGCCGGGTTTATACTGTTTATCGTCTGCTGCGGGCCTTTCCCGTTTTTCCTGCCCTTTAAAAGGAAAGCTGTGCCCTTTGTGCTCGATGTGCTTTTTGCATTGGAGTTCATTTTGCTGCGGGTGTATACCGTCAACAAGGGCGGTGTGGTCTACACTGATATAAGCAGCAGAACTGTTACGGGAATATTTATCTTTAATACCTTTATGTCATTTTTGCTGATAGCGTTTTTCTCATCTGTCAACAACTATCTGAAACGCATTGAGCGGCAGAAGATGAAGGATAAAAATGAGGAGCTGAGTATGCTCATAAAGATCGACCCTCTTTCTCAGCTGTTCAACCGCCGGGCTATGGTGGATTTCCTGAAGCGAATGGACAGCTCTGCCAAGGAGCGTGGGGAGTGGTACGTTATCGGCATGGGCGACCTTGACAATTTCAAGCACGTGAACGACACCTACGGCCACGCTTCGGGAGATATGGTGATAACGACTGTCTCAAAGATAATGACAGAGGCGGTCCCCTCAGAGGGCTACGTCTGCCGCTGGGGAGGCGAGGAGCTTTTGTTTGCGGTGCCCGGAGCTGACACTGAGCAGGGCCGGCAGATCGCAGAGAGGATCAGGAACCAGCTGAAAAGATATGTTTTCACCACAGAGGAGGGAGAGCAGTTTTCTGTCACAATTACCCTTGGTGTGTGTGCCTGCAGGGGAGCATTTTCTTATGAGAGATGTGTAAGCATTGCGGACCAGTTCCTGTATTACGGCAAGGAGCAGGGGCGCAACCGGGTCATCACCGAGAATGAGTTCCCGTTGGAGAGCCTGAAATAGTTGAGCTGCAGGATCATTACGTTCTGTTATTAGGAGAATAATATGTTAGGACCCAAAATAAACTACCAGTTGTTGCTTGACCGTGAGATAGAACAACTGCAAAAGGAGGGCAGGGTGCCACGGCTGCTGCTGCATAGCTGCTGTGCGCCCTGCTCGTCATATACTCTGGAATACCTTTCAAAATATTTTGAGATAACCGTCTTTTACTATAACCCGAATATCTACCCCTCGGAGGAGTATGAGCGCAGAGTTGCTGAGCAGAGGCGGTTCATTTCAGAGCTGCCGGTCAAAAATAAAGTGTCTCTTATAGTGGGGGATTATGACCCGAAGGAATTTTATTCCGCCGTTAAGGGGCTGGAAAAGATACCTGAGGGGGGAGAAAGGTGCTTTGCCTGCTACCGGCTCCGGCTGGAAAAGACCGCAGCCCTTGCCCGTGAGCTGGGCTTTGAATACTTTACCACCACCCTCTCGATCTCGCCTTATAAAAACGCCGCCAAGCTGGGAGAGATAGCCTCAGAGCTGGCGGGGATATATCAGGTCAGGAGCCTGCCCTCGGATTTTAAAAAGCGTGAGGGCTATAAGCGTTCGGTGGAGCTTTCTAAGGAGTACGGCCTTTACCGCCAGGATTACTGCGGGTGCATCTTCTCACAGCAGGAGCGGGCCGAAAGCAAGGCCGCAGACAAAACGGATTCTCAGCAGGAGGTTTGATATGTCTGATTTAGATAAGCTGCTAAAAGGCCTGAACAAGCTGGGCAGGATAATGACTGCCAATGAGCTTAAAAGCCCTGCCAAAAAGCCCGGGAAGGCGCAGAAGCCGGCGGCAGCCAAAAATACTCCTGCTCCCGCTGCCGCACCCCCTGCCCGCAGGCAGAGCTCTGCGGAGGACGAGTGGGATAAGCAGTTTGAAGCCTTTTTAAAAGAGAAAGGAAAGCAGGAGGGGCACCGGGTCATAAACACCCTCAAGGAGGAGCCGGCCCCTGCTCCGAAGCCGTCGGCCCCGGGGGTGAGCTCGGCAGCTGATGACTGGGACAGGCAGTTCAGCGAGTTCATGCAGCAGAAGCAGCAGCAGGAGCAGCAGGCGCATATCGCTAAGATAACCTCACTGACAGTGCCGGAGGGGTATGTGAACCCCTATGCCGGTGATGAGAGAGCGGCGGGCATCTTCTGCGATGATATGAACGAGGCTCTTGGGATATGCCTTGACCGGCTGGGCTGTGTGGATACAGAGTATATCGCTCAGATCACCGGCGCGAGCATTGCGGCTGTGATAAACTCCCTGAAAGGGAAGATATACTGCGACCCGGACAAGTGGAAGGAGTGCTTCTACAAGGGCTGGGTCACAGCGGCGGAGTATCTTAGCGGAAACATGATAAAACGATATAATGCTGCCAGAGCTGCTGAGAAAAAGTACGGCAGCTTCTTTTCTGAAAATGTCAGGGCTGCCGAGGCCGCTCTGCCGCCTCCGCTGGACAAGAAGGACATTTATGCAACCCTTGGCTCCCCGTGGATACCGCCGGAGGTGATAGACGATTTTATCAGCTATCTGTTCGGCACAGCGGGTATGCACCGAAAGACCATAGAAGAAAGCAAGACTGTCCACGACAGCGTGACCGGCGTATGGGAGGTGCCCAAAAAGAGCCGCTACGGACATTCCTCACGTTCGCTGTATTATGGCACCGGCCGCATAGGGCCGCTTTATCTTCTGGAGAAGCTGCTCAACTGCCGGCAGGTGCAGATCTTTGATACCGAGACCAATTCCGCCGGAAAAAGCGTGCGGGTGCTCAACGAGCAGGAGACAGTTGCAGCGCTGGAATGTGAGAGCCGCCTCAGAGCAGATTTCAGCGAGTGGCTCTGGCGTGACCCCCGGCGCAGCGAGCGGCTGCACATGATATATGAGAACAGCTTCAGCTGCTTCAAGAGCCGAAGCTTTGACGGCTCATTCCTGACCTTCCCGGGAATGAACGAGAAATACACCCTCTATGATTTCCAGAAGGAGGCTGTGGCAAAGATACTGTTCACTCCCAACACCCTGCTGGCCCATGAGGTGGGCTCCGGCAAGACCTTTATCATGTCGGCGGCGGGAATGAAGCTCCGGCAGCTGGGGCTTTCAAAGAGGAATATGTTTGTGGTGCCAAACAGTCTGGTGGGCCAGTGGGAGAGCATCTTCAAGGACCTTTACCCCAAGGCGGCGGTGATAGCCGTCAACCCGCCGGACTTCACCAAGGACAAAAAGCAGGCGACGCTGAAAGCCATAGCAGATACAGACTTTGATGCGGTGATAATCGCCTACAGCTGCTTTGACAGGATACCCTTGTCAGAGAAAGCTCTCAGGCGGGTGCTTACTTTGGATTATGAGGAGATCGCCCGCTATATAGCCCAGCACGGCAGTGAGCCCAAGGCGCTGCACGCAAAGCGGACTGCCCTGCTGGGGCGGATAAAGGCTTTGGAGGCATCAGAGAAGAAGGCTGACCCGACAGAGCTGACCTTTGATGCCCTTGGCATAACCACTCTTTTTCTGGACGAGGCCCACAACTATAAAAATATCCCCATAGATTCTCAGGCAGGGCTGCTGGGCATAAATTCCCGAGGCTCTGAAAAGTGCGCCCGTATGCTGGAAAAGGTGCGCTATACCGAGTTGGCGGGGCGGGGTGCTGTGTTCGCCACCGGCACACCGATAACCAATTCTATCTCTGATGCCTACACCATGCAGAAGTATTTGCAGTACCCGGACCTGAAGGCTCTGGGGCTGAGAAGCTTTGACAGCTGGATAGGTATGTTTGCCGAGGCCAAGACCGATTTTGAGATAGATGTTGACACCTCCGGCTACAGAATGTGCCGCAGGCTCAGGGCTTTCCATAACCTGCCGGAGCTGACTGCCCTTTTTTCTGTGGCGGCTCATTACCATAAGACCGACGGCCGCAGGGACATTCCTGATTTTGCTGGCCATGAGGACTGCACTGTTCCAAAGAGCGAGGCGCTGGCGCAGTATCTCAGAAGCATCTCCGAAAGGGCAGAGACTGTCCGCAGGGGGGAGATCGACCGCAAGGCTGACAATATGCTGAAAATAACCACCGACGGCCGCAAGGCAGCTCTGGACATACGGCTCGTGCTGCCGGAGGCGGAGGAGCAGCTTCAAAGCAAGGTGCGCTTCTGCGCCGAGAACGTGTACAAGATATGGCTGGAAAATGAGGTAGAGAACTGCACCCAGCTGGTGTTCTGCGACATCTCAACTCCCAAGGCGGAGTTCAACATTTATGACGAGCTGAAAAGGCTGCTGACAGAGAAGGGCATACCGAAGGAGCAGATAGAGTTTATCCATTCCTTTGAGGAGGACGACGAGAGAGTTGCTTTGTTTGACAGGGTAAACAAGGGCGAGGTGCGGGTGCTGCTGGGCTCTACTTTTAAGCTGGGCACCGGAGTAAACGTTCAGACCAAGCTGAAAGCGGAGCATCATCTTGACGTTCCCTGGCGGCCTGCGGATATGATACAGCGGGAGGGGCGTATCCTCCGGCCGAAGAATACCAACCGCAGTGTGCGCATCTTCCGGTATATCACCGAGGGCAGCTTTGACGCTTATTCCTGGCAGCTGCTTGAGACCAAGCAGAGCTTTATCTCACAGCTGCTTGCCAATGAGCTCACAGAGCGCAGCGGCACAGAGGTTGACGGAGTGGTCCTCGACTATGCGGAGGTCAAGGCGCTGGCGGTGGGCAACCCGCTGATAAAGCGCAGGATAGAGACTGCCAACGAGCTCTCCCGTTACCGCATTTTGCAGAGGCAGCTTTTCCAGAGGCGGCAGTATCTGGAGGAGCGGCTGGAGGCTATCCCGGAGGAGCGCCGAAAACTGACGGAGCTGCTTGAAAAGGCTGGTGAGGACCTGAAATGTCTCCGCCTGCCTGAGAACGACACTGTAACTGCTGACATGAGGACAAGGCTGCGTGAGGCGCTGGAGGTGGCTGTAGCTGCCCGGACAGACAGCAGCGTGGCGGTCTGCGAGCACAGGGGCTTTAAGATATACCTGCACCCCAACATGATAAGCTCACGGCCGGCAGTAAAAATAGAGCGCAGCGGCAGCTATTACTGCGAGCTGGGCGACACACCCTTCGGCTACCCCGCAAGGATAGACAACGCCTTGGAGCGTCTGCCGCAGTTTATAGAAGAAAACGAGCAGCGGCTCTCTGAGCTGGAACGTGAAAATGTTGACGCTCAGCTGGAGCTTGATAAGCGGGAGAGCTATATCCCGGAAATTGAACGTTTAGAAAAGTCCCTGGCGGAAATTGACCGGGGGCTTCAGACAGGAGCATGATCATGATAATATACAATGCAAAGATATACACTCAGGACAAGACTCGCCGGGTGATCGAAAGGGGCTTCGTGCGGTTTGAGGGAGGTATTATCACCGAAGTCGGAGAGGGCGCTCCCAATGACACTGACTGCGGCATTGACGCCGGCGGAAAGGCGCTCTACCCGGGATTTATAGACATTCATACTCACCTTGGCCTTACCACCAACGGTGTTGGAGTTGAGGCGGAGGATTTCAATGAGGAGAGCGAGCCTGTTTCGCCTCAGCTGCATATACTGGACGCCATCAACCCCTTTGACATAAGCTTTAAGCAGGCAAGGGAAGCAGGGGTCACTGCGGTGCTGGTGTCTCCGGGGTCCATGAACCCGGTAGCAGGGGATATATGCGCTGTTTCCACCTATGGAAAGCGGGTGGACAAAATGCTTTTGGGCAAGGTGGGAATGAAGTTCGCCATGGGTGAAAACCCCAAAATGACCTACATGAACCGTGACGAGACACCCTGCACCAGAATGGCTATCGCCGCCATGATAAGAGAAGCCCTTGCCAAGGCGCAGAGATACCTTTCAGACAAGCAGTCCGCCCAGGAGGACGAGGACACTGATATGCCGGAGCTGGACATGGGCAGTGAGGCTCTTATCCCGGTCCTGCAGCGGAAGCTGAAAGCGCATTTTCACTGCCACAGGGCTGATGATATTTTTACCGCTCTCAGGATCTCACATGAATTTGACCTTGACCCGGTGCTTATCCACTGCACTGACGGCCACCTGATAGCCGAGGAGCTGGCGGAGGAAAATGCTCCCGCAGTTGTGGGGCCGATAATGTGTGATGCCTGCAAGCCGGAGCTGGCAAACATCACCCCTGCCAACGCAGCGAGATTATCAGAAGCGGGGGTCAGAGTAGCTATATGCACTGACCACAGCGAAATACCCATAGAGTACCTGCCCATAAGTGTGGGGGTGTGCATGAAGCACGGGCTGCCTTTTGAAAAGGCTCTGGACGCAGTGACGGTTACCGCCGCTGAGATAGCGGGCCTTGACAGTCAGCTTGGCTCCATTGAGCCCGGCAAGCGTGCTGACATGGTGCTGTTTGAGGGCTTCCCCTTTGAGGTGATGTCCTCGCCTGCTATGACGGTCATCGGCGGGGAGACAGTATATAAGGCATGAACACGATCTCCGGCTGCGATAAGACGGGTACCCATATAGAAATTTTGCCCCAAAGCACTTTATAGTACTTTGGGGCATTTGTTTTTTATTCTGGTGTTAAGATAAAACCTGTTTGTGCATAAATTCCGATCAATGTTAGCAATAATTATAGCACGACATAGCTGTATTGTCAATAAAAACGCCATACTTGTAAAGGCCAAAGCTGTGCGTAGTAAAATTTGGATATTAGTATTGAAATATTATTATAAATGGTGTATAATAGGATTACGTTCTTGTCAGACACTTATTAATACAGCTGTAAGGGAAAGAGGCTAAAATGAAAGCTAAGAAGAATAACAAGCTGATACTGCAGATCTCCGCAGTTATGATACCGATAATAATTGCCATGATGGGCGGCATACTGTACATAGTTTATGACAGCACTGTAAAAGGCTTTCTTGATGCTCAGAACGGCATGATGACCAAAAAGCTGACAGACATGGGTTCTGACACTGTCTGGGACATAGAGCTTTCTGATTGGTGTTTTGATTATTTCAATGAGCACCCGGAAATAATATATGATACAGAAATAAACGTAGACGATAATGAATTTTCCGCTTATTTTGACGCTGACAATGCCTGGACGGTAGAGTGGGTGGAAAGCGCTCCGAAGGAGCTCCAGGAGTATGCTGCAAAGATGTATCTTGCAAATATCCGCAATTCTGCTTCATGGGTCACAAAGGACGAAAATTATGTAAGCCTCTTTATGTTTATGACAGCTGCGGAAAATGAAGGCAGGATGCTCTATGAATTCAATGGCCCCAAGTCAGAGGGCTTGCTTGAGAAAGAAGAATTCTTTGACCTGTCTGTACACGGCAGTGTTGTTGATGCGATCGAAAACGAGAGCGATGAGATCTTCTTTGAAAGAACAAAGCATTTCACCTATGACGGCAGCTTCTATATCGGTTATATCCCTGTTAAGGTGCATGGCAAGATCAGAGCTGTTATAGGCATTGCCTACAGCTGGAAGGATTTTTCGGCGGTAATGTCCTCGACCTTCCACAAGGCTATCTGGCTGGGTGCGGCGGATATGCTGCTGGCGGCAGTTGTGCTGCTGGTGCTTCTTTACCGCAAGGCGATCGCCCCTGTTTCAAGTATACAGCACAGCCTGAATGAATATGTTGAAACTAAGGACAGCGCTGCTATGATAGATAAGATGTCCAAGGTTAAGAGCACTAATGAGATAGGCCAGCTTTCGGTAGACATCTCTGATGTGGTGGCTGAGATCAACCGCTACATGAAGGAAAACATAATGCTGGCTGGTGAAAGAGAAAGAGTTGCAGCGGAGCTCAACATGGCTACTCAGATCCAGGCCAGCCAGCTCCCGAGAGAGTTCCCGCCCTTCCCGGACAGGAAGGAGTTCGATATTTATGCCTCTATGACACCTGCCAAGGAGGTGGGCGGAGATTTCTACGATTTCTTCCTGATAGATGATGACCACCTGGCGATCGTAATGGCGGACGTTTCCGGCAAGGGAGTTCCGGCAGCGCTGTTCATGATGATCTCCAAGCTGCTGATAAACAACTTTGCCAAGCAGGGCAATTCTCCCGGAAAGGTGCTGGAACTGACTAACGACGCTATCTGCCAGAACAACGAGGAGGAAATGTTTGTGACCGTATGGCTGGGCGTGCTGGAGATCTCTACAGGAAAGATCAAGGCCGCCAATGCGGGGCATGAATACCCGGTGATAAAAAATGCCGGCGGGGAGTTCGTTCTGTTTAAGGATAAGCATGGCTTCGTGCTGGGAGGCATGGAGGGAGTCAGGTACAAGGAATATGAGATGCAGCTGGAAAAGGGCGGCTTCCTGTTCCTCTATACTGACGGCGTTCCGGAGGCCACGAATTCCGAAACGGAGCTCTTCGGCACTGACAGGCTGCTGAAGGTCATGAACGAAGCCGAAGGCACTGACCCAAAAGCAATGCTTGAAAGAGTCAAGGCTTCGGTGGACGAATTTGTCGGTGAGGCAGATCAGTTTGATGACCTGACCATGCTGGGAGTTACGCTGTTATAAACTGTGGATCGGTGAAAAATATGGATAAAGCAAAGGGCCAAAGGGCAGTCCGGCGGCTGGGATATGCAAGCCTTGTGCTGACGGTGGTGTTTATTACAGTTACGCTTGTGAGCGCATTCGTCAGCATGGGCAGCATTGACATCTATCTGCCGGAGGGAGTCAGGGCGGAGGAGTATGCTCCTGACGGGGAACTGGTGACGGTCCGGCCTGACCCTGATAACCAGCGGCACATGATAGTAGATGCCAAGGGCCGTGGAGATGTGTTTTTAGAGAATAAGGACCCTGACGGCCAGGTGCATCGTTTTGAATATATCAGGGTGCTGCCGGGCGGAATGATGTATAATGAGCTGAACGGCAACTTTTCAGGCTACCAGATATTGGTCCCGCTGGCGACAGGGTATGCTGCGTTGGTGACGCTGCTGTTCATAGTTTCATTTATAATAAGAAGCAGGACCATGCTCTTTTCCTACAACACCCTGTATTTTGCGGGAGCATCTTTGTTTTTGCTGGTCATCACCAGCAGTCTGGCGGTCTCTGCTGCAAACCTGATCGCATACCCTTATGAGCATGGAATGAATATAGTCTATTCCGCAATAACAAATGCGGGAAAGACCTTTATGTATATAAGTATGCCGGTGATGATAGTGTTTGCGCTGTCACTGGCGGTGAGCAACCTTACCCTTATCAGGCATGAGGGGCTGAGCTTTGTGAATGTACTGGGGCTGCTTTTGAGCGGCCTCATAATCGCAAGCTATATCATACAGATATTCTATATGGACGGCTACATGATGGGCAGCGAAATGGAGGTGCGCATCGAAACTGCCGTCAAGAGCATATTCTCTACCGTCTTTGCGTATTTTGAGGCTATGCTGATGGCAGCTATCATCTGCGGGGTGATCTCTGTAAAAAAACGCCCGGCCTATAACAAGACACATATCATAATCCTTGGCTGTGCCATAGCAGGTGACGGAACACCTCTGCCGCTGCTGCGGGGCAGAATAGACAGGGCGATAAGATTTGCCTCCGAGCAGGAGAAGGCAAAGGGCGTCAGAGCGAAATTCGTCGCCTCCGGAGGGCAGGGCGCTGATGAGGTGATCTCTGAGGCGGAGTCTATGAGGAACTATCTTGTTTCAAAGGGCATCAGCGAGGACAGAGTGCTGCTGGAGAACAAGTCCGTCAGCACTCAGGAGAATATGCGGTTCTCAAAGGAAAAGATAAACGCCGATCACAGCGACCCTAAAATAGTATTCTCGACCTCTAATTACCATATACTGCGGAGCGGTATCATCTCTGAAAACGAGGGACTTGACGCCGACGGCATCGGCTGCAGGACCAAGTGGTATTTCTGGCCGAATGCCTTTGTGAGAGAGGTGGTCGGGCTGCTGGCAAGCAAATGGAAGCAGCACGTTTTCTGGGTGGTATTCTTCACGCTGATAATTGCCGGGGTCATAATGATAATGCCAATGTAGTGCCATTTATGAAAAGTTTGTTGCTTTTTATTGACAATAAGGTAAAAATGTGCTACACTGAAAAGTAACCATAATTATCGTTGCAGTAGTTATAGGGAGGAGGAATGAATATGAAGCTATTTAAACGAGCCGCAGCAGCTCTTTCGGCTGCGGCATTGACAGCTGCTATGGCCGCTCCGCTCAGCGTTTATGCGGCAGACGTTCATACTGTAGCTTTGAATTACGGCGATCTCAATGACGGTGAAATATTTGTGCTGGACGTTGAGGACGGCAAAAGCGTTTACTCGGCTATTGACAGCTATTTCTATTTTGATGACTACAGAAAGTATGCAGCTGCATACCCTGCTGCAAAGGACGGCAAGGCGGTCACCGGCTGGAAGAAGGCCGGCAGCGATGAAGCCTATGACCTTTCCGCAGTTGTAGACAGCGATTTGGAGCTTGAACCGATCGTTACTGACACTGTAGAGACGGGCACATTTGCCCTTACAGCGGACGAAAGCGTTCTGCCCGCAGCGGGACAGGATATCCCGAAGGACTTTGAAAGCAGCATCACTGCTCCGGAGGGCTTTACGGTCATAGATGCTTATTACACCGGCAGCAACGCCAATATCGAGTCTGCAAAATTTGAAAACGACAATACATATTTCCTTTATGTAACTGTTGTTCCCGAGAGCAAGGATAAGACCTGGGATTATTCCTACACAGATAATGACTGGATCAAGCTCAATATTGAGGGGGCAACTGTAAACGGCAGCAAGGCCAATGTTATCTACAGACCTAAAATGCCGGTGGATATGCCTTTGGAGATCGTATACCCTGTAACCTTAGGCACACCGGAGTCCTACAAGCTCAGCCTGCACTTTAACGGCCGCGGCAATGCTGAGGACAAAACAGTTGATGTCCCCAAGGCGGACATCAACAATCCGTATTTGCTTCTTGACCAGGCAGCGGGCGAAATAGCTCCCTCTGAGGACGGCTATGTTTTTGCAGGCTGGTATAAGGACGCTGAGTTAAAGCAGTTTGCAGGCAGGGCAGCCGATGCTGTTGTGATCGAAGAAGATACTGACCTCTACGCTAAATGGGTCAGGGTTATCGACGAGATCAATTTCAAGGTGGAAACTCCCCTTTGCGGCGATGTAGTTGAGCTTTCAAACGGAGAGGAACCAAATCCGACAGATAAGCAGCAGCCTGCGGGTTCAGCCGGCTTCTACTCCATGGAGGACAGACAGGGCAACCTGATCTACTACACCAATGAGCCGCAGGTCAGCTGCGATCTTGAAAATATCGACGCCGGCTCAAAGTGGATAACCACAGATGTTCCTATGGGCCATATCAGCTCAGATACTGTTGTTGAACTTTTCACCGGCACTATGTACGGCGAGAACGAGTATATGTTCGTTATAAATGCCAATATCCATTATGACGACCCGGTATATTTCTCTAAAAACCTGACTGTCAGGATCAACGGTACAGCTGCAGCCACCGGCTCCGGCGGAGCAAAGCCCTCTACCAAGGCGGGTATAGTTTCTAAGGCTGCGGTAGTTTCAAAGGGCGGAAATGCCTTCACTGTTATTGGCATGATAACTGCTGACCATGTATGGGACAACGGCGTTATCACCAAGGAGGCAGGCTGTGAGGACAAGGGCATCAAGACCTTTACCTGCAAGAGCAAGGATGCTTCCTACGAGGACGAGATCGACGCTTACGGCCACAAGTGGCTGGCGTGGACTGTAGTTACCCCTGCCACCGCTACAGAGGACGGCCTTGAAATGCGCATCTGCGACAACGACGGCGAGCACAAGGAGACCAGAGTTATCCCCAAGACCGGTGCAGTTGATTCCTCTGGCAGCGACAGCTCAAAGAGCACCTCCGAGGCAAGCTCCCAGAGCTCCAAGCCGGACAGCAGTGCAGCAGCTTCAAATAACAGCAATAGCAGCAAAGCCGCTGACAACACCCAGAACGCCGGCACCGGCGGAAGCCATGCAGCCGCTGCCGCTGTTACCGCAGTTTTAGCCGCTGTCGTATTTACCTACAAGCGCAAGCACTGATAATTGAAAATGCATATGCCGCCCGGTTTTTCCGGGCGGTTTTTTTTACCCTGCTAATTATGTATTTGCTAATTGTTTTAATCATTTTGTACTGGACAAGTTTCACAAATCAGGGCTCCGAAAATGTGATGATTATACTAATTTTTTTGCCAAAACCAAAAGATGTTATTGTTTTGTTGACAAAATATTGTAATACAGTTATAATTTAGTTGATAGGCTGTTTTGGCATAACGGAAACAATTTCTATGCCGGGGCGTTTCAAGGTGTAGAGAAGATCAACAGCAAAGGAGGCTGGTTTTGTGAGCTGGTCAAACCCCACTCAGGAGGAGGCTCAGGAGGCATACGATGCCGCCAAGCAAAAATACGACACTACCGCTGAGGACTATCTGCTTGCATCAAGGCGCAAGGAGCAGTATGAAAGCGAGGCAAGGTCTGTGTATAAGGCTTATGCTGCTGACGACAAGCGCATCACCGGCCTGCGCCGGCTGGAATTTAAGCTTCAGCGTGTCTGCCGGTTCTTTAACACCAACAATACAGTGGGCATAGATACTATGGTGACGCTCTCAAGAGTGAGCAGCGTGGAGCTGAATAACATCATAAGATGCTTTATGTATTGCGACGAGATAAAGCCCCCGGCTGTCGGGCCGGCAGCTATGTCGCCCTATACGGAAAATGACGCCGACGCAAGCCGGGCAAAGCAGCTTGTAGAGGCGGAGCTGGCAAGAGTGCGTGAGCTGATCGAGACATCGAATGATCAGGCAAAGAGCTCTGCGGAGGAATATAACAGGCTTGTAAGTTTAGCTAAGGGCTGCGAGGGTGAGATGCAGGAACTGAGAAAGATCCTTGACAGCTGTGCCTTTGATATGGACCATTATAAGAAATACCTTTGAATAAAACTCTCTGATGAAAGCAGGTGAGAAAAAGTGCGGCTTATAATATCGGCTCAGGAATACAGTTTCGGAAACGACAACAATCTTTCATGGGGAGCAATGGCTGAGGCCTCTGCGGAGGTGTCGTCTAAACTGCGGGCCAAAATGGTTGAAAACGTGATCGGCA
>CADBTF010000148.1 GCA_902797485.1 uncultured Ruminococcus sp.
CTTGACGAATGGCTGCTGAATGACATGACCGAGGTTCACTGCCGGTTAGGACGGAAGTTCCTGCGAGCGTGACCGCCGCCGTTTTCAATGCTTCCGCCTTCATTCCGCAGAACCATTTCGTGGTTCCCGCTCCATTCAAGCTGAAGCAGTGAAAACACTTATTCAGATGTGATTCTGATCTGCAAGTGCGTTTCTTGCTGCGGATTACCGTTTTCCTTGTTGCGGATCGGTGTTTTCCTGGGGACGAAATAATCACATATCACAGCCATAATACGGAACATCAAATGTCAGATCGTTATAGTTACGAAATTCACACCATAGATAAACGAATATTTTACATCATCAGCCAGCGACTTGATGATACGGATACCCATGTTTTCCAGCTCATCACCTGTTCTGCTGTATTCATACTTAACGAAGGGGTCACGTTCCTTGCTGCAATCCTTCACTCTGAGTATCATCTTCTCGCTCCCGATGATAACGATATGAACATCAATGTTCGGGTCATGCTCGTTTACCGAGCTTTGATATTCCAGTATGTTGAATACTATCTCCTCCAGCGAAAGGGCGCAGTAATAGGCTTCCTTCCGGTCAGCTATATTCGATCTGCATATATCGTAAAAATCCGTGCTGGCTGCCTTGGCGTCATCAAATGATTCGATATGAAAATCATAGGTCTTGTATTTTTCGTCATCTGAGGGATCAAGGGCAAGCAGCTTGTTAATTATACCCTTGTTTTTTCTTCCGACGATCAAGGCACATATCAGCACATACAGAGTGATGATGACGAACTGCACTGACAAGCCTGCCCACACACCTGTTGAACCGAATGCCCTTGAAAGCAGATAGAATATCGGGAGCGTGCAGATATTCAGCACTACGGAAATTGAATAGACGAGCTTGCTTTTGTTTATCGCCTGGAAATATGCCAGATAGTAGCAGACAACGGTGTTCAGGAGATAAACTATCACTGTAAAATACATCAAGGTCATAGTCTCATCAAGAACCGCTCCCGACACCATAAAGGAATAAGCCTTTCTGCCGAATACACAGAGCAGCAGGCACAAAGCTCCGGACAGCCCGCTCCCCTTCATAAGAGAATAGCGGAATATCCTTTTGAGCATCTTATTGTCACGTTCTTCTCTGAGCATCGACTGTATCATTCTGACAGGGTTTATTATCGCCTCGGATACTGACAGGAAAATGAACTTTGTCATCTTATATACTGAAAATGCCGCCAGAGCCTCCGTCGAACCGGTCATAGCTATCATATTGTTTACCGCAGTATTGAAAATAATGGAAGAAATGTTCTTGAAAGCAGTCGGCGTTCCCTCTTTGACAGTCTGTATCAGAAGGGTCTTGCTCAATGCAAATTTGCCTTTAAGGAGAATTCCTTGCCTTTTGCCGAAAAAGTGTACAGACAGTATGATAAGGGCAGCGTAATAGCTGATAGACGTAGAATATCCGATACCCTTGATACCCATATTGTTCAGCACAAATATTATATTCAGTGTTACGTTCACTGCTGTCATAGCTATGGTGGCGATGTTTATAAGCCTCTTTTGTTCATCAAGCTGAAAGAGAGGGATAAGATAAAGCGTAAGAAGATGTGCCGGTGCGCCGAGAGCAAGTGTCACAAGATAATCGACTGTCGGGCGGAGAGTTTCTTCGGTGGCTGCACCGAAAAGCCTTGAGACAGGCGAGGCGAAAATGCACATCAAGGCAGCGATCAGAACAGACAAAACAGCTGCAAAGGTAAGTGAGGTATAGAACACCTTTGAGACCTCATCAAATTTGCTTTGCCCGATTTTGCGGCCGATAACCACCTGAGACCCGCTGGAAAACATAAGTGAGATACATTCCATAGCCTTGGTATACGGATAGACTATTCCGATAGCTGCAAGCTCGGCTACCCCCAGCCCCTTTGAAGCAATGACGCCGTCGCAAAGAGAGCCTATCGAGCCGGCAAGAAACAGCAGCAGTGCGATCAGGTAGCCGCTGTTGAAAACTTTTATCAATATAGGCTGCTTTGACGTTTTCATTCTGAGGCCCTCCGGAAGATGATAATACAAAAAAATTATATAGCATATAACCCGGATTGTCAAGTGTATGGAATACAGGACAAATACAAGACAAACAGACAGTTTAAAGACTTGCCTGTGGTTTGCCTGCAGGCATGATGACAGCCGGTGCTGCCGCACAGCCGGCCGATTTGCCGGCTGTTGCAGGGGTGATTTCAGCACCTGCGACAAGGACAAGCTTATCTTGGATTTGGAGTGTGTTCGCTTTGCATAAATGCAACAATCAAAGCAAAAATAATGGGGGATAATTTGTGTAATGCTACAAAGATGGTATAAGCTGTTCCCAAAAGCGTTACTTTTGTGCTAAAATCAGCATTAGTATATGAATGCATTCAAAACAACAGCGAAAGGCGGTGAGGCAGATGACCGATGAACAGAAGGACCTTGAATTCGTTATGGATAAATACGGCAGGACTGTCAACGGCATCATAACCTCAATGCTCAGCTCTCCCTCAGAGCGGGAGGACATCTTCCAGGAGGTTTTCCTGCTCTACTACACCAAGGAGCTTTATTTCCCGGAGGAGGCCGCAAGGAGGTCCTGGCTGATACGCACTGCCATAAACCTTTGCAAGGCGGCGAACCGTTCCCCCTGGAACAGGCTGCGTGACGGTGAGGAGTTCGACCTGAACACCCTGCCCGCCGGCGGGAGCGATTCGGCGGACACCGGCCTCTGGGCGGCAATGTGCCGGCTGAAGGAGAAATACCGCCTGCCGCTGTTTCTGCACTACTTTGAGGAGATATCCATTCAGGAGATAGCAAGGGCAATGAAGCTTAGCGAGGGCGCTGTGAAAATGCGGCTCAGGCGGGCCAAGGAAAAACTAAAGGCCGAGCTTGAGAGTGTGAAAGAACAAAAGGAAAAGGAGGCGGCAGTTCATGAAAGAGAAAGAGAATATAACATACATTCGTCAAAGGCTTGAACCGTCCTCTGAGCTGAAGCGCAGGGTGCTGGAGCGGGCATCTGAGCTTGAAGCAGGCAGAAAGACCTTCGGCAATGAAAAGACAGCAGCGGACAAAAGACAGACAAATAAGGAGCAGATAAAAATGAATGCAAACAATACTAACGGGGGAGCTTTCGTTAAAAAGCGCTTTCCAATAGCTGTGATCTCGGCAGCAGCCTGTGTTGCGCTCATCGTCGGGATAGCGGCAGCTGATCTGAACAGAAACAAGGTAACACCCGTAAACGAAAACACACAGACCAGCTCCGCAGCGGAGCTGACAGAGAATCAGGGCAGCAGTGAGAATGTGATGACCGTCACCGACGTTATCGGCAGCGGCTGCACCATTACCGACGAGAGCAGGATAGCTGCGGTAAATGCGCTGGTGGAAAAGGTCATGGAATGCCCGGTCCGCACCGGTGATCCTCTGCCGGTCTGCCGCACTATAGTTTACTATGCGGGGGGCGAGAAGCGCACAGTTGAGCTGAGCGACGAGGGCTGGAGCTTTGACAGAGACAGTGAGGGCACTTATCATACTGTTACGGTGAACGGAGTGCAGTACCTCATAAAGCAGGATTCTGCCGATTCGATCTACTATGACCTGATGTACGCCGCAGAAAAGGATTCACCCCTCTGCATCAACGGCAGCTGCAAGACCTGGGACGAGGCCGGTATCTCAAAGGCCCTTGAGCTCATCGGGGAGATACGCAGCAGCGGTACTGCCGAGGCAGAGACCGAGCCGGAGAAGCTCTCATATGAGACGGAACTGAGCCTATCCTTCACCAAGGACGGCAAGCACTGCATGATCGAGTTATATGACAGTGATGATATGCTGCGCATACAGGTGTACGGCTGCCGTGGTGACGAGCCCCGGAGCGTGATCTGCAAAAACGCCCGCAAATGGCTGGACGGATTTGCCGGTATCATAGAATCGACAGAAAGCTCTGTGTCAGAGGTGGATATTCAGGACTATCTGTTAAGGCCTGCGGTCTACAGCAACCCGGAGGTGGAGGGATATATCCGTATTCCCGGGCTGACGAACAGCGCAGGCGGGGAATACATCAACAATGAAGTCACACGGCACGATGATAACGAATACTACCTCACCCACAACTGGTGCGGAGTGGACGCTGATGCGGGGAACATCTTTGCGGACTGTGCAGTTCCTCTGACAGAGGAGAAAGCCCCTGCAAACATCACCCTTTACGGCAGGAACGTAAGAACTGACGGCAGTATGTTCACCCACCTGACGGACCTTGACGACGGCACCGGAGACAAGCTGAACGAATGCTCCGAGATACTTTTCGGCAGGGTGCATGAAGATGTTCTGGCACGCTATGCGGTGATCGGCGTGGGGTGCATCAGAACAGAGGGGGACTTCGGCCTTGGCAGCTTCAATGAGTTTGACAGCAGCCGCACATTTGAGAGCTGGATAGACGGCATAAACAGCAGCTGCTCACTGATGCGGGATATAGACTGCACCGCCGATGACAAGTACCTGACCCTTTCCACGAACATTGACGCCGAGGGCGGCGAGGGCTGGCAGTTTGCGGTGTTCGCCCGGAGGCTGCGTGAGGGCGAGGAGCTGCCGGAGGGTGGCTTCAAGTCAGTGCGTGAGAGCCGGTTTGTCATACCTCCCGTTGAGGAGGTGCCGCTGCCGGAGCTTTTCGGCCTGACAGAGGCGCAGGCTGAGGAAGCCCTTGAGGAAGCCGGGCTCAGATGCCTGATCTCATATCATTATGACAGCAGCACACCAAAGGGCTATGTTTCGTCATATTTCGACCCATATTACAACGCCGGTGAGGGCAGCCTTGTGAGCAAGGGAACAGCTGTCTGCGTACAGATCTCACTGGGAGAATATGAGGGCCCCACTACTCAGTCGAATGATGAATACCCATACACCATGCCGGAGACCAGAAACATCAGGCTGGAGGTGCCTGTTCCGGAGGGGCTGAGCGGGCCTTACACATTCAGCATCTTCTACGGGGACTCCCCCCAGTACACCGAGACCGTGGCTGATGCGGCGAATGTCAGCAGCGTGGTCTTTGACACCTACGAGACAGACAAGATGCACCTTACGGTATACGCCAAGAGCGGCACCGATGGGAGAGGGTATATCCGCTACGGAGACTATGAAGCGGATCTCGCCTCCGGCAGCTACAAGCTTATCGGTGAGCTGAACACTGAGGAGCTGTTAAAGTAACAAAAAAACAGCGGAAGAAACAGACAGGGTGCAGCCGAAACTGCACCCTGATATATCAACTGTTCTCGATCGCTATAGTCCTGCTGAGGGCCAGCAGCTCCTCACGGCTCATTTCGCCGGAGATGAAAAACACATAGCCGTACTGATACCATACCAGTGAATGGTATTCATCGCCGGGTGTTTCGCTGAACATATATTGCAGGCCGTTCTCCGTAAACATGGAGACCTCTGTTTCGTCGGGATAAAATGCGTCTCTGTAGGCTGCCGGCACACACTGTTCAAAAAATACGGTCCTGCCGTTATAGGGAGCGTCAGCCCAGATCTGCACCGAGGAATATGACTTGTTATCAAGGATCACCCGCTCAAAGGGCTCCGGCAGCCCTGTCAGGGTATAGGTTTCCTCTATGTGCTTTTTGCGGTCCTCCACCGAATCTGTGTCAAAGGTGAACAGTCTGCCGCCCTCCTGCTTTTCGGTGGTGTAGTTCCACATGAGCCTGCCGGACATTCCCAGGCAGAAGCCGGCTGCGAATATCGCTGCTATGAGCAGAGCAGTTTTCAGCCTGCGCCTGATGCCTGTACGCTTGGCCGGCTTAAAGACGCTTTTCATTCTGCTTTCAAATTCCTTTGAGAACTCATACTCACCGCCGCTGTATGAGCAGAGCCGTTCAAGGTCAGGCTCGCATACTGTCCTTAATGCGTCACCGAGCTTGGTGTCATTCATTGGCATTCTCCTCCATAAGCTTTCTCAGCTTGTTTCGCACATACTGCAAGCGCTTTCTTGCTGCCTCCTCGGTTATGCTGAAGGCTGTGCCGATCTCACGGCTGCCGAGGCAGAGGGTGTACCGCAGAAAAAGCAGCTCTCTGTCTCTCTCCGGCAGCTGACTGATACATTCCTTCAAAAGCTCCTCGTCAGCGTCCGGCAGCTCGGAATGGCTGATGCTGTCATCATATTCGAGCTCGTCGGTGCTTTCTTTTCTGAGCATATCCAGAGAGGTATTCTTAACAGTAATAACGAAATAAGAGGTCAGATCGTGAGGTCTTAAAGTGTGAACTTTTTGAAAACATTTTGCCAACTTCATAAAGCTCTCACTGACGGCCTCCTCTGCGAGAGAATATGAATTGAGGATACCCAGCGCTGTATTCATAGCAAGGCTGCGGTTATTATAATAAAACTGCTCGAACTCCGAGCAGAGCGACTTATCGTCGATCATTGCCATATACGAAGAAAGCATATTATCACCTGCTGTAAATTTGATCTTAGTTTTATTATACTACAAAAGCTGCTGCCGGGTCAAGCTCTGAGCGGTATTGGTCTTATGAGAGCGCTTTTTATCAGGCATTTTTTCCAAGATATTATTGCCAAATATCTTAAATCGTGCTATAATATAAAATAAATCCCAATTCTGTTGTGTATTGCCAATGCACAATGCACAATGCACAATGCACAATGCACAATGCACAATTATTCCGCCTTAACAAGCTTAGTGCAGACTTTTTGTATACTGCGTCCTTAATAGTTTTTAATGCACAATTTCCTGACGTTCTGTCCAAGTGAGTGCGATGTGCTCATTTTCTGCTTTTAATCGGGTAAGTGTCAAAAATGATTTTAATGCCCCCTCACACCGGGCAGAACACCAGAATGAGGTTGCCAGCAGAATGTATTGAAGAATGTCAGCAAAAAACAAAGTAACCCTATGGC
>CADBTF010000149.1 GCA_902797485.1 uncultured Ruminococcus sp.
CCTCCGCCGGAGCCGCCCTTGGCCTGTCCGAAAGCAGCGCTATAAAGGGTATGCTGATAAGAAATACCGCCATGACTATTACTATCTGGATATGACCTTTCATATGATTACCGACCTTTCTTTTTTCAATGCACAATGCACAATGTACCTCTCCTTTCCGATAATTATAAGCCCTTTGTTATGCGAAATGTGCCGAAGGACAGAATGATGAAAAGTGTATGCCACAGAAATACAAGCGTATTTCACAAACGCACATTGAAAATGAGATAAAAAATCTGCATTATGCACATTGACTTATTGAGCCCAAGTATTATATAATAGTTAAGTGAGAATTTATGCGCATCGGCGCTGATAGGAGAATAGCTTATGATAAAGGTAGTCAAGTTCGGCGGCAGCTCTCTGGCAAGTGCAGAGCAGTTCCGCAAGGTAGCAGATATAATCCACGCTGAGGACGCAAGGCGCTATGTTGTGCCGTCGGCTCCCGGAAAACGCTTTTCGGCAGATACCAAGGTAACAGATATGCTCTATGCCTGCTATGATCTGGCAGCCAAGGGCAAGGAGGGCTTTGACGAAGCCTTTGAGAAGATCAAAGAGAGATACCTGAGCATCATTGATGAGCTGGGCCTTGACCTTGACATGACCAAAGAATTCGAGACAGTAAAGGCTTGCTTTATCGGCAAGGCCGGCCGTGACTACGCCGCTTCAAGAGGCGAATACCTGAACGGCATCGTGCTGGCAAACTATCTGGGTTATGAATTTGTGGACGCTGCTGATGTCATCTTCTTCAAGGATTCCGGCGAGTTCGACGCAGAGCGCACTCAGGAGGCTGTCAGGAGCAGGCTCACCGGCGTTGACAGAGCAGTAGTGCCCGGCTTTTACGGTTCCATGCCCAACGATACTATCAAGACCTTCTCCCGCGGCGGCTCAGACATAACCGGTTCTATCGTAGCGGCGGCAGTAGGGGCAGACATTTACGAGAACTGGACAGACGTTTCCGGCTTCCTGATCTCCGACCCACGCATAGTCAAGGATCCTCTGCCTATCCACACCATTACCTACAAGGAGCTGCGTGAGCTTTCCTACATGGGAGCAGGCGTGCTGCATGAGGACGCTATCTTCCCGGTGCGCAAGGCGGGTATCCCCATAAACATCAAGAACACCAACGCACCCCTTGACCCCGGCACAATGATCGTAGAGAGCACCTCACAGAAGCCGCAGTTCACTATCACGGGAATTGCCGGCAAGAAGGGCTTTACGGTAGTAAACATAGAAAAGGACATGATGAATTCCGAGCTTGGCTTCGGCAGGAGGGTGCTGGAGGTATTTGAGAAGAACGGCATTTCCTTTGAGCATATGCCCTCCGGTATCGACACCATGAGCATTGTAGTTCATCAGACGGAATTTGAGCCCAAGGAGCAGGAGATCTTATCCGGCCTGCACCGCAACGTTCACCCTGATTCCATAGACATCGAGACTGACCTTGCGCTGATAGCAGTAGTAGGCCGGGCGATGAAGTCTGCGAGGGGAACAGCGGGTCGTATATTTGCGGCCCTTGCCCACGCACACATCAACGTGAAGATGATAGATCAGGGTTCGAGCGAGCTGAACATCATCATCGGTGTTGAGGAGAAGGATTTCGAGGCTGCGATCAAGAGCATCTACGAGATATTTGTAGTACACCAGCTTTAAGAGACCTGCCGTTCTGTCCGATTTTTTTGGATAGAACGGCATTTTGACAGTCTCTGACTGCTTTTTTGGAGTGTGATCCTTTTGCTTTTACGGTCGTTCACTGTTGACGATGCCCCTGCTATGCACCCGCTTTTCAGCGACAGGGGATCTATGCGCCTTATCGGTATGCTCCCTGAGTTGCATACTATTGACGAAACTATCCAAAGGCTATCCCTTTGGCAGTCAGACCCCTCCCGCTTCGCTGTCGTTCCTGACAGCGCAGATGCCCCCATAGGCTATATCGCTCTCAACCCCGACACCCTCCATAATATCCCCTCCGCCAAAGAGCTCAGCTTCGCTCTCCTGCCGGAATGCCGTGGGAAAGGCTATATGCACTCTGCTCTCACTGCGCTTATCCCCGCTCTCTCAGGTCAGGGCATACGCTGCCTGTGGGCCTGCTGCTTCAAGGAAAATGAGCCCTGCAAACGCCTGATAAAAAGTCTGGGCTTTAAATATCAGGGCTGGTGCGATTACCAGCCCGCCAATGATAAGGTTTACCGCACACTTGAATATATTATGCTGATCTGAAGGACAGGTGAAAAATATGACAGACATCAAGCTTATGCTCCAAAGGCTGGATACCCTCGTGGTGTTCAAAGCACTCAAAAAGGACCCGGCAGTCTCAGCGTTGATAGAGACCCTAAAGCACCTGCGTGACGGCGAGCGCTCCCTTGCGCTGGAAAGCTACTGCGGGTTTGTCTCCGAGCTCTACCGGCAGGACGACTGCCTCTCCCAGCACCTGCTGCGTCTTGTGCTGGAGGACGAGAATATGTATATCCTAAGAAAGGGCGCAGGCGTTGAGCCCGGCTGGCTGGTGGAGGAGTGCCTTGCAAACGAGCTCTACACCTTAGAGGCCCTCTCTTATATCTCCTGCGACGAGCTTATCGCACAGATGGGCGGCCCGGATTTCGTTCCCCGCTACCGCACTGAGCCGCTGGATTTCTCCAAGATCTATGCCGACAGGATCCACGCCGTTGACCGCTTCGGCTACGGCATCTATGCCAAGTATCATGTGTTCGTGGTCAGGGACGGGGAGATAGTGCCGGTGGAGTACCCGGACGAGATCACCCTGAACAGGCTCTCCGGCTATGAAGCGGAGCGTCAGGAGGTCATTGACAACACGCTGGCCCTGCTCTCCGGCAGACCGGCAAATAATGTGCTGCTCTACGGAGACTGCGGCACCGGAAAATCCTCCGCTGTCAAGGCGATAGCCAATGAGTTCGCCAAGGACGGCCTGCGTCTCATAGAACTCAAAAAGAAGCAGCTCCACGAGATACCGAACATTATTAAGAAGATCAGCCGCAATCCGCTTAAATTCGTGGTGTTCATAGATGACCTTTCCTTCACCGAGGACGATGATGATTTTGCAGCTCTCAAAGCCACCCTTGAGGGGAGCGTTTCTTCAACAGCTCCCAATCTGGTAATATATGCCACCTCCAACCGCAGGCATCTGGTCAAGGAGACCTTCTCCGCCAGAGAGGGCGACGAGGTCCACCGCAACGACACCATGCAGGAGATGCTCTCCCTTTCGGAGCGGTTCGGCATAAGAGTAGTTTTCCGCAAGCCCGACAAGCAGCTTTACCTTTCTGTAGTGCGGGAGCTGGCAAAGCAGTACGGTCTTGATATTCCCGACGGGGAGCTGTGCCTGAAAGCGGAGCAGTTCGCACTTGCAAGGGGAGGCCGCTCACCGAGAGCAGCCAAGCAGCTTGTGGAATTTCTCGTCGGCACCGAGACCAAAAAGGAGGGTTGACATGGCAGAGATAATAAAGCTTGAAGCTCCGGAGCAGCTCAGAGCCAACGCTGAGCTGGCAGCAGAGATCTGGCGGGAGCATTTTCACGGCATCATCAGCGACGAGCAGATAGAATATATGCTGGAAAAATTCCAGTCCTTCGAGGCCATGACCCGTCAGGTGTCGCAGGAGCATTACGAGTATTACGGGCTCTTTTCGGGCGGGGAGCAGCTGGGATATTTTGCCGTTGCCGATAAGCAGGACGGCACTTTGTTCCTGTCTAAGCTCTACTTAAAGAAGCAGTTCCGTGGCCGTGGGCTGGCGTCGGAGATGTATGAGCGCATCAAGGGCATCGGCCGGGAGCGGGGCTTAAAAAGCGTGTGGCTTACGGTCAACCGTCACAACGACAGCTCCATAGCCGTATACCGTCACTGGGGCATGAAGGTCATTCGTGAGCAGGCAGCAGATATTGGAAACGGCTTTGTCATGGACGACTATGTTTTCTCGGCAGA
>CADBTF010000150.1 GCA_902797485.1 uncultured Ruminococcus sp.
CGCTTTTTTGTATTCAAATTCCATTAATCTGATCTCCTAAATTCCGATTTTTGTCAGTAACAATTATAGCACATCATCTCTGTACTGTCAATAAAAAACGCCATAGTACTTCTGACTTAAGATCAGAAATACTATGGCTTAAAACTTCTATATCAGCGCCGCCCTTAATCCGTGGGGTGTTTTGTTTTGCAGAGAACTCAAAGCAAAAAGGGCGCCCGCAGACGCCCTTATATAACACATATCAATTATTTGCCCACGCAAAACCTTTCAAAGACCTGATCCACTACTGCTTCCGCTGCCCGCTCGCCGGTCAGCTCCATGAGCTTTTCTGCCGCAGAATCTATCATCACTGTTACTGCGTCAAGAGTTTCTCCGAGCATAGCCGCCGAAAGCGCCGCCTGTAAGCGTTCCAGTGCTTCCTCGGCACAGCGCTTCTGGCGCTCGTTGGCAAATATGGTGGTGTCCGGATCATAGCTGTCAGCTCCGAACAGCTCAGACACAGCAGCTGTCAGCTCCTCAAGACCCTGACCCTGCTTTGCGGAAAGCTCCACCACACGCTCTCCGGGAAAATCCTGCCGGGTCAGCCTTGCGCCCAAGTCGCTCTTGTTAAGCACGATTATCAGCCGCTTGTCCAAAGCCCTGATGTATTCCAGCAGCTCGCTGTCCTCCTCGTCCAGGGGGGCAGAGGTGTCAAAGACTGCTATTATCAGAGCGCACTCGTCAAGGCGCTTCTTTGCCAGCGAAACTCCCAGCTGCTCGATCGTGTTGCTGGTCTCCCGTATGCCCGCTGTGTCCGAAAGCTTCAGCTCCAGCTCCCCAAGGCGGGCAGTTTCTTCAATGACATCTCTTGTGGTGCCGGCCTCGGAGGTGACGATAGAGCGCTCATAGCCCAGCAGCATATTCATGAGAGTTGACTTCCCCACATTCGGCTTGCCGGCGATGACTGTGTCTATACCGCTCCTTAAAACCATGCCGCAGTCATAATCGGCGATAAGCCGGCTGAGCTCTGCACAGGCCCCGGAAAGTGTGGCCTGAATAGCAGTGTCCTCAACGGCGGGCAGGTCCTCCTCCGGATAATCCACCCAGGCTGCCAGCTCCGCCAGAAGCGCCACAAGCTGCTGCTTGACGCCGTCTATCCGCTTGAACAGCCGGCCCTCTCTGGTGAGCCTTGCAGAGCGGAGGGTCAGCTCCCCACGGGCGGAGATCATATCCATGACCGATTCCGCCTGTGTCAGCGAAAGCTTTCCGTTTATAAAGGCCCGCTTGGTGAACTCTCCCCTGTCCGCCTGACGGCAGCCTGCCCCAAGGCAGAGCCTGAGAATTCGCTTGGTAATATATATACCCCCGTGGCAGGAGATCTCGGCAGTGTCCTCCCCGGTGTAGGAATGGGGCGCACGGAATACCGTCAGCATAGCATCATCGACGGCTTCGCCTGTTGCCGGGTCGATGACCTTGCCATAGGCGCAGCTGTAGCCCGGCATATCTGCGACCGATTTCCCGCCGAAGGGCTTAAACAGCCGCCGGGCAGCTTCAAGAGCGCCCTCGCCGCTTATTCTTATCACAGCTATCCCGCCCTCTGCCAGAGGCGTTGAAACTGCACATACAGTTGACATATATCACATTTCCTTTCAGCACGTTGTATCCACCGCTAATACCTCAAGTCCCTCCGTGTAGGGCCGCACCAGCTCGGGGCAGGCCCTTGCCTCTGCGAAGATCGCCGGGGCCAGCTCTGCACTTTTCCGCATGATAAGCTCTTGAGGCTTCTGCTTCACCACCGGGCATACCGGCGAAAGCGTCAGCACCAGCTGCCCCTCTCTGCGCATGACACGCAGCGGCCATATCCGGCACTCAAAGGGCTTGCTGTCTCCCATTATGCAGCCGTGCCTGCGGTCAAGCAGCGAGCAGTAGTAAAGGTCCTTATCCGGCTCACGTTCAAGCCTGAGAAACCAGCACCCCTCCTGCTGAACGAACCTCTGCTCCGGGGAATACTCTTTCAGGATAAGCTCCCGCACAGCCGGGGTTATTGTGGGTGTATCAAAAAGGTCATAGCCCTCAAAGGCACAGCACAGCCGGCACCCGGCGCACTCCTCCTTTGTGAGAAGCTCCCCCAGCATAGCGGCACCCCCTTTATCAGAAAAAATAATAAAGCTCTCAGGCTAAGCGCTGATGCCTTAAAGCATCAGCGGGTCAGTCAGGCCGCAGGCTTCAAAGGCCGCTATGCGGTCCCGGCAGGTGCCGCAGACACCGCAGGGCTTATCTCCGCCCTCATAGCAGCTCCAGGTCTTTTCATAGGGCACTTTCAGCTCTGTGCCTATGCGCACCACATCTGCCTTGGTGAGCCCCACAAAGGGAGCCTCCACCCTGACCTGCTCACCGCTGCCTATAAAGATTGCATCGCTTATAGCCTTGTTAAAGCTCTCAGAGCAGTCGGGATAAGCATTCCCGGCAGCGTCGTCCCGGTGGGCTCCGTAGTAGATCACCCGGCAGTCATTGGAGATCGCCACGCTTGCCGCCGCTGACAAAAACAGCCCGTTTCTGAAAGGCACATAGGTGGATACCGGCTTGCCATCGAGCTCTGCAAGCTGGCTGGCATAGCTCTCCTTGGGTATCTCCCCCTGATTTCCTGCCAGCAGGGTGCAGCTTGAGCCTGCAAAGGCCGGTGCCAGATCAAGGGTCCTCCACTGAACACCGTAATACTCCGAAAGTTCCTTGGCTGCTTTGAGCTCTTTGTCGTGCTTCTGCCCGTAGAACACTGAAAGCGCCAGCACATTCTCCGGGCCGTATTTCTTCACAGCCATTGCCAGGCAGGTGGAGCTGTCCAGCCCGCCGCTGAATAAAACTAAAGCCTTCATGCCTTTCCTCCTTAGTCCAGGAGCCTTTTAAGCTCGCTGTCGGTCTTGAAGCTCCCCAGATAGGTCCTTGTCTCGGTGCGGGAGGAGGGGTTCCTTATGCCCCGGGCAGTCATGCAGCTGTGGGAGCCGGTTATCTTAACACCCACGTCCGGAGTGCCGGCAGCCTCGCTGATTATCTCGGCAATGTCTCTCCCAAGGCGCTCCTGTAACTGCAGGCGCTTGGCAGCCATATCGCATATGCGGGCGATCTTGCTGAGCCCCAGCACCTTTCCTCTGGGAATATATCCCACATTCACCGTCATGTCATACATCAGGGCCATGTGGTGCTCGCAGTAGCTGAACACAGTAATGTCCTTCATCACTATGGCCTCATCTGCGCCGATGTCCTCGGCGGTGAAGGTCTTGCCGAACATCTCAGCGATCTGATGATTGGTATAGGCAGTGCCTGCAAGCACCTCCTCCAACATATTAGCCACCCGCTCCGGGGTCTCGGCTAAGCCCTCTCTGTCCGGGTCCTCACCTATGGCTTCGAGCAGCCCCCGTATATGAAGCTTGATCTTTTCCTTATCCATTTTACACGCCTCTCCTGTCAGGGTCCCAGATAAGCTTGTGGAGCTGTAACTGTAACCTGACTCCGTTTATTTTTCTCCTTGTCATAAGATCCACTATCTCCGCCGGCTCTATCCTGCCGAACACCGGGCTTATATACACCCGGCATTTTTCCGTCAGCCTGTACTGCTCTATGATCTCAAAGGCCCTTTCCAGATCGGCAGCACTGCCAGCCACAAATTTCACCGCATCTCCCGGCATCAGGCAGGAGTAGTTTTCAGGCAGCATGGCTTTCTCCATGCCGCTGCCGGGCAGCTTATAATCCAGAGTAAAGCTCGGGCGGTACTTGCAGCTGCTCAGCTCCCCTATAAGCACAGCGCCGTTGGTCTCTATCTCCACATGGCAGCCGGCTTTAATCAGCCCCTCGCAGAGCAGGGCTATGCCCGTCTGCAAAAGCGGCTCACCGCCGGTGAGAGTCACATTCGTGATGCCGGTGCTTCTGACATATTCCACGATCTGCCCCTCTGTCATTTCCTCGTAGGGTGCGCCCTCGGCATTGGCCCATGCGGTGTCGCAGTAGGAGCAGGCAAGGTTGCAGCCCTTGAACCGTATAAACACTGCGCACTCGCCGGCTCTCAGACCCTCACCGTTGATACTTACAAATTTTTCCACTACCCGGAAGCTCATTTTTCCACCTCATATACAGCGCAGTTATCCGGCGTTTCAAAGACTGTCACCGAAACCACCGGCAGGCCGCTTTTGCAAAGCACCTCGCAGAAATGCCTTGCCAGATTTTCTGCGGTGGGCCGGAAGGGTACCTCCGTCAGAGAAAAGCCCTCGTCAGAAAGCGCCGCAAGGGTCGCAGGCTTCAAGCTGCCGGCTTCATAGATCAGCGTGTGGTCAAAGCTGTCCGCCAAGGCTCTGACGGCCTTTTTAAGGTCACCGAAATCTATTATCATTCCACGCTTCTCACCGGTCTCCTGCAGCTCTCCCTGAACAGTCACCTCGACTGTCCAGCGGTGCCCGTGGATATTAGCGCACTTGCCCCTATACCCCGCCAGAAAATGAGCGCTGTCAAAGGCAGCAGTAGTTTTTAGCTTATACATTTATCATACACCCCCGATTTTTTCAATGCACAATGCACAATGCACGATGCACAATTTTCTGACGTGCTGTCCAGGTGCCTTCGTTGCCTGATACAGACAAAACTGCCTTAGTACCTTGTGAACTGTGCATTGAAAAAGCGCCCGCAGGCAAAGCATACGGACGCACTTTGAGTATCAGCTTTCAAAAGGGCGCAGCAGGCCCTTTAGCTTTTTACATATCACAAAGCAGCCCTGGTTTTGTTTAACGACAGGATGGCACTAACGAACTGTCGGAATAATATTATATCATATTGTTAAGGCTTTGTCAATCCCCCGGAGCTCAGTTTTTCGGGAAAACCGGGAGCTTTTCAAGATATGTAAGGTCATCTCTGTCCGCCGCAGAGCCCTCAGCCATGACACAAGCCTTCAAAGCGACAATGCCGCCGACTTCCTTTACAAGCTCCTCCATAGCCCTGAGAGAATCCCCGGTGCTGATAACGTCATCAACGATCAGCACTCTCTTGCCCCTGATCGCTTCTGCATCTTCCTTGGGAAGATAAAGGGTCTGCTCCTTTTCGGTGGTTATAGACTTGACCTTTACGCTGATAGGGTCGGTCATATAGAGCTTGACAGACTTCCTTGCAACGTAGTAGTTCTTCCCCGACTGCCTTGCCATCTCGTAGGCAAGCATGATGCCCTTGGTCTCGGCTGTGAAGATAACGTCATAGCCGCTGCACTTTTTCAGCAGCTCCTCAGCGCACTTTTCAGTGAGCTCAACGTCCGAAAACATAATGAACGCTGCAATATCCAGCTCGTCATTGACACGGCAGAGCTTCAGCTCTCTGGTAAGTCCGGCTACCTTGGCTGTGTAGGTCATTTTTATTTACTCCTTTATATTTGATTTTATGACAATATTAAATTCTCAGAAGAAGATATATTTAAGTATGAACAGCAGCGCAAGCACATACATGAGCGGGTTGATCTGCTTGTACTTCCCGCAGAAGACATTTATGACCACAAAGGATATAATGCCTATCGCAATGCCCTCGGAAATGCTGTAGAACAGCGGCATAGCTGCCACGCAGAGGTAGGCCGGGATAGCAGAGGAGTAGTTTTTCTCATCAAGCTTGATCTCGGTAATGGTGGAGAACATCAAAAAGCCTACAAGTATCAGTGCGGGAGCTGTTGCAAAGGCCGGGATAGCTGTAAATACCGGCGCCAAGAACATCGAAAGCAGGAACAGCACCGCTGTCACCACTGCGGTAAGGCCTGTCCGTCCGCCGGCACCTACTCCCGCTGCCGACTCAACAAAGGTCGAGACCGTCGAGGTGCCCAGCGCAGCTCCGGCGGTAGTCGCCACAGCGTCTGCCATAAGTGCGGGGCGTATACCCTCCAGCTTGCCCTTCTCGTCCAGCATCCCTGCCTTGGCGCTGACGCCGATAAGCGTTCCGATAGTGTCAAAGAGGTCAACGAACAGGAAAGAAAACACAACTGTGATAAAGTTCATTATCCCAATGCTTCCGAAATCCACATTAAAGCACTGGCCCACAGTCTCGGAGAGCTTGGAGAAATCAGTCATCGCAAAGGAGGGTATCAGTGAATAATATTCTGCGGCAGGGTCAGGCTGATAGATGCCCACAAGCTCACATAAGATACCCAGCAGCCAGGTGCCGAATATGCCTATCAGTATAGAGCCGGGGACTTTTCTTATGTAGAGTATCGCCATTACCATAAGGCCGATCACAGCCAGCAGCGCACATATTCCTGCTGTGTGGAAATTCTCCTTGAAATTGACAAAGCCCACCAGCGTGGCGGAGTCCACCGAAAGGCCGGCGTTTTGCAGGCCGATAAAGCAGATAAACATTCCTATGCCCACCGATACGGCTTTTTTAAGCGCCAGAGGTATGCAGTCAAAGATAGCCTCTCTGACTTTTGTCAGAGACAGGATAATGAAGATAACGCCCTCGGCAAAGACTGCCAGCAGTGCCGTCTGCCAGCTGTATCCGTAGGTCATGACTACGGTATAGGCAAAATAGGCGTTGAGCCCCATTCCGGCGGAAAGAGCAAAGGGCAGGTTAGCCATGAGCCCCATGCACATGGTCCCGATAAATGAGGCCAGGCAGGTCGCCAGCAGCACAGCGGTCCTGTCCATGCCCGCTGATGACAGCACATTCGGGTTTACAGCCAGGATATAAGCCATAGTCACAAAGGTGGTCACTCCCGCCATGATCTCTGTCCTGACCGTGGTGTTATGCTTGCTTAGCTTAAACAGTTTTTCGATCATAGGTATCTCTCCCATGCCATATTTTTACTTCCCCACAATTATAACACAAAAATCAATAACTGTCAATTGCCCGGCTGAAACAGCTGCGGATAAATATGCATTGTTTATTCATTTTTCTTTAAGGGGTTTCTCTTGACAAAAGCGCCCCTTTGTGATATGATAATCTTAGTTAGTATTATGCTAATAATTGTGCCTCCATATACCGGGCGGCACAAAATAAAGACAAAGGAGTTACGTTTTATGGATTACTTAACAATCGAAAAAGTAGTTGGCCGTGAGATCCTCGATTCCAGAGGAAATCCTACCGTTGAGGCTGAGGTTTACCTCGCTGACGGCACTGTTGCAAGAGGCACAGCTCCCTCCGGCGCTTCCACCGGTGAGTTTGAGGCTCTCGAACTCAGAGACGGCGACAAGGGCAGATACCTCGGCAAGGGCGTTGAGAAGGCTGTTGCCAACATCAACACCACTATTGCTGACACTATCGTTGGCATGGACGCTTCCGACATCTATGCGATCGACGCTGCCATGATCAAGGCTGACGGCACAAAGGACAAGTCCAACCTGGGCGCCAATGCTATCCTGGCTGTTTCTATCGCCTGCGCAAGAGCAGCTGCTACTTCTCTCGATCTTCCCCTTTACAAGTTCCTCGGCGGTATCCAGGGCACAAAGCTCCCTGTTCCTATGATGAACATTCTCAACGGCGGTGCTCATGCAGACAGCGCTGTTGATACTCAGGAATTCATGATAATGCCTGTCGGCGCTCCCTCCTTCAAGGAAGGTCTCCGCTGGTGCGCAGAGGTTTTCCACAACCTCAAGGCTCTGCTGAAGAAAATGGGCGACGTTACCGCTGTAGGCGACGAGGGCGGCTTTGCTCCCAACAGCCTCAAGAGCGACGAGGAAGCTATCGAGAAGATCCTCGAGGCTATCAAGGCTGCAGGCTTTGAGCCCGGCAAGGACTTCATGATCGCTATGGACGCTGCTTCCTCCGA
>CADBTF010000151.1 GCA_902797485.1 uncultured Ruminococcus sp.
CAGTCCGTCAGGCATATCCCTGAACGGCACATTCTTCTCATCCGTCATCACCTGCTTGCGGTATTCCCAGGCATCTCTGATTCGCCCGCGCAAAAACTCTTCGTCTATAACCTGCTCGGGATCTCTGGTCAACATCCTGATTCGGATTTTGGAATTGCGGTTAATCACTCCCTTGCCGAGCTTATAACCGTCAAAATCATTGACATATACAATATCGCCGTCTTCAAAATGTCCCATGGCGGTTGCGATTTCATTGTCGTAAATCCACTGTCCGCCGGCCTTTAAATATCTGCCTTCTCCCTTTTTCAGGGTTATGACGGCGAGGTTTTCTTTTTCGTAAATCATATTCTTACTCTCCGGTATTTTTCTGAACTCAGTATAACTTCTTTCTCCTCCACCCGTAATTCCGACGTATATGACATCCGGGCAGCCGCGTGGATTTGATTGTAACATAAAGCGGTGTGTTTTTCCACCCATCATTTGACTTGAGATACCGGCATATCGATTCATCTGTCAAAAAAAGAGCACACTCTCGTGTACTCTTTAAGAGGCGACAGCCGGATTTGAACCGGCGATCAAGGTGTTGCAGACCTACGCCTTACCACTTGGCTATAGCGCCGATTTGGAGCGGATTACGAGGCTCGAACTCGCTACCTCCACCTTGGCAAGGTGGCGCTCTACCAGATGAGCTAAATCCGCAAATGGCGACCGGAATGGGGCTCGAACCCACGACCTCCAGCGTGACAGGCTGGCGTTCTAACCAGCTGAACTACCCGGCCGCAAAGTGCTGCACTATTGCACAGCACAAGCACTGTAAATTAATACAGCACTGGTGGGAACTATAGGGCTCGAACCTATGACCCTCTGCTTGTAAGGCAGATGCTCTCCCAGCTGAGCTAAGCTCCCGTCAAGTGACAAATAATATTATACACTATAGTTTCCGGTTTGTCAAGTGTTTTTTGAAATATTTTTCTGCTAAATTTATTTTTTACGGCGGCGATAAAAAGCTGGTGTTTCCATTCGCTTTTGTATCGCCGCCGCACTTAACGTTTAAATATATAAAGTCTTATTTTGTAAGAGCATCAGCAAGCTCTGAAAGCTTTGCTTCGCTTTCAGCATTGAGCGAAGACTTGATGGTTACCATAGGCTCCACAAGAATTATATTTTTAAGCTGCTCAACATATCCTTTGATAACTCTGCCGGCAGACGGTGCCCAGCTGCCGTTCTCAACGATAGCGACCTTTCTGTTCTGATAAGCCTTAGCACGGAGATGGCACAGGAAGTCCTCCATTATAGGGAACACTCCGCCGTCATATGAGGATGACATAAGTACCAGCCTGTCATATCTGAATGCGTCCTCAATGCCTTCTGCCAGATCATCACGAGTCAGATCAGAAAGAGAAACCTTTTCAGCACCACGTTCTTCAAGCATTTCCTTCAGTCTTTCAGCTGCCTTTAATGTATTGCCGTGAATAGATGAGCACGCAATAAATATTCCCTTGTTCTCAGGCTCATACTTAGACCAGGTATCATACAGGCCAAGATAGTAGGAAAGGTTTTCTTTAAGCAGCGGGCCATGCAGTGGGAGTATCTTCTGGATATCAAGTGTTGTAGCCTTCTTTAAAAGTGCCTGGACCTGTACTCCGTATTTGCCGCAGATATTGAAATAATAGCGTCTTGCCTCACAAGCCCAGTCCTCGTCTGTATCAAGAGTGCCGAATTTACCGAAAGCATCAGCAGAGAACAAAAGCTTCTCGCTCTCCTCATAGCTTACCATTACCTCAGGCCAGTGGACCATAGGTGCCATAATAAATCTCAGGGTATGGCTGCCAAGTAAAAGGGTGTCTCCTTCCTTGACTGTGAGAGTCTTTACCTTGTCAAGTGCAGGATAGAACTGTTTAAGGAACACAAAGGTCTTTGCATTGCCCACCAAAGTGATCTCAGGATATTTCTCCACAAGCGCAGCGATTGAGCCTGAATGGTCCGGCTCGACATGGTCTACTACAAGATAATCAGGTGCTTTGCCTGAAAGAGCAGCCTCAAGATTAGCAAGCCATTTGTCAGTAACACGGTGATCTGCTGTATCCATTACAGCGATCTTGTCATCAATGATAACATAGGAATTATAAGCCATACCGTTCGGCACATCATACTGGCTCTCAAAGAGGTCAAGATCCTTATCATCAACTCCGATATAAAGCACTTTTTCAGAAATAGTTACATCTTTCATTTGATTTCCTCCAAATAATAAAAGTATACTAATATTATATCATATCATTCTATAAAAATCAATAGCATATATATTAATTCCACATTGAAGCCTTGCTATCTCAGAATTTTGTATAATATGCCGTTTTTGCAATTTTTTCTGTCTGCACTTGCATTTTTAAATAAAGTATGATAGAATGTAATTTGGTGTATCACCGAATAATATTAATTGGAGTGTTTATTGTGAGAACATTTGCAAAATCCACTAAATTAGATAATGTATGCTACGACATCAGAGGCCCGGTCATGGACGCTGCCGACGAAATGATCGCCGCAGGAGAAAAAATATTGAAGCTCAATATAGGAAATCCTGCACCCTTTGGCTTCCGCACACCGCAGGCTATCCTTGATGCCATGAACAACAACCTTGTAAATGCCGAGGGCTACTCTGATTCCAAGGGTATAGCAGAAGCTCGCCAGGCGATCATCAACTACCACGCCTCCAAGGGCATTGAAGGCGTTCAAATGAACGACATCTACACCGGCAACGGAGTTTCAGAGCTTATAGTAATGGTAATGCAGGGACTTCTCAACAACGGAGATGAAGTGCTTGTTCCCTCCCCTGATTATCCTCTTTGGACTGCCGCTGTAACTTTATCCGGCGGAGATGCAGTCCACTATATCTGCGACGAGCGCAGCGAGTGGAACCCGGACATTGAAGATATGCGTTCAAAGATCACAAGCAAGACCAAAGCAATTGTACTTATAAATCCCAACAATCCCACCGGTGCTGTTTACCCCAAGGAGCTGCTGCTGCAAATAGCTGATCTTGCAAGAGAGCACGAGCTTATTATTTTCTCCGATGAGATCTACGACAGGCTTCTTATGGACGGTGTGGAGCACACATCTATAGCTTCACTGTGCCCTGACCTTTTCTGCATTACCTTTAACGGGCTTTCCAAATCTCACATGGTAGCAGGCTACCGCTGCGGCTGGATGGTTTTGAGCGGAGACAAGAGCAAAGTCAAAGGCTACATCGAAGGCCTGAATATGCTTTCTTCAATGAGACTGTGCTCTAATGTTCAGGCGCAGTACATCATCAAGCCTGCTCTGGAAATATCCAACAGCGCCGACCCGCTGTTAAAACCGGGCGGCAGAGTATGGGAGCAGAGAGAGCTTATCTGGAAGGCCATGAATTCAATCGACGGTCTGTCGTCAGTAAAGCCAAAGGCTGCTTTCTACATTTTCCCGAAGATCGACCCTAAAAAGTTCAACATACATGATGACGAGCAATTCGTTCTTGACCTGCTGCGTGCCAAGAAGATACTGCTTGTTCACGGCGGAGGCTTCCACTGGGAGCAGCCCGACCATTTCAGGATCGTATATCTTCCTGACCTTGATACCCTCAAAGAAGCCACTGATAAAATGGCAGAATTTCTTGCCGACTATAAGCAAAAATAAGGCGACACTATGAAAAACATATTTAAGCTTACAGCAATATGTATTGCAGCTGTATTATCAATGGTGCTAATGGCTTCCTGCCAGCACAGACTTGACAGCTCATCGGGAACAGCCTCAGCCAATGACGATGAAAATACTGCATCTCAGACTCAGGAGCTTGACAAAAGCCAGAGCTTTGTGATTGCACTTTATCCTGAATATGCACCTATAACCTGTGAAAATTTTGAAAAGCTCGTATCAGAAGGATTCTATGACGGGCTGTATTTTCACCGGGTCTACAAAGGCTTTATGGCTCAGGGCGGCGACGGCAGAACTGCCGGAAAGTCCTGCGAAAGCATCAAGGGCGAATTTGCAGCCAACGGCGTTAACAATGAGCTTTCGCACACCCGGGGTGTTGTTTCCATGGCAAGGAACACTGTAATGGACAGTGCCTCATCGCAGTTCTTTATAGTTTATGATGATTCAGCCAAGGCCTCGTTAGACGGACTATATGCCGGCTTCGGAAAAGTGATCGAGGGAATGGATGTCGTTGACAGTTTCCTTGATATCCCTATGGAAATGGGCATGGACAAAATACCTACAAAGCCCACCGAGCCTATAACGATCATCAAAGCTGAGCTTGACGGCAAGGACGCTGACGGGCACACTCTCTGCCGGTTCTATATGCACGTTGGGAAATAACAAACTGTACACAAAAACGGACTGAACGGATATCCGCTCAGCCCGTTTTTTATTCAGACACATCGTCCTTAGTATTATCAAAACGGAACACATAGCCTTGATAGAATGGGTGGTCTTTATCGAAGTCATTTGGGTTCCTGACCTCCAGCCACACATACATACCGGCCTTTATCTCATCAGCATTGCTTATGACATATTTGCTGTCAGGAATCTGGTGCTCGTCCTCCGGCAAGGGTTCGAAAGTCAGGCTCCATAAGTTCCCTCTTACACGATCCTCACTTGGATCCTCAAAGGTGCTTCGGTCCAATCCGAGAACATATTCGCCATACTCATTTTTGGCTTCAAGCACCTTGGCACCTACCAATTGAACATTTTTATTTATGTCATCTAACCAAACCACCTGCCCAATGCCATTGGAAACAGGGTCCAAGGCATTATCGCCCAAGCAGATAATGTCCACTGTTGCTGAACTTTTTTGCAGCCAGAAATAAAAGGAGTTACGGTTTCGCTCCCGAAATACGGGCGTTCCGGCGGGTACGGCATTTGTTTCAAGGCGTTTATGGGTTTCTCCGTTTTCTTCTGACGGTTCGGTAGTCAACCCAAGAAATCTTACACTGTCATAAAATGAATCTTCTATATCATCTATTATTTCTTCACGGTAGAGAATGGTTCCTTTGTAATTTCCGTCTTCATCAAATATGTTATCTGTTTCATATTCAAAAAATACTTTCTTGCCATTGTAGTAAAGGTAAAGCCGATCATCTGTATTGCTTGTTCCCGGTTCGCTTTCGTTGGTGACTGATGCCGACTCCTGGCTGCTATCAGCAGCCACCTCAGCTTTCGCCGAGGTCAAGGGCTCAGTATGTGCTCTGAGGTTTGAAGCTTTGAGAGCGATCACACCTGCAAGGCCAATACCGATCACTGCTGCGGCAGCCACCGCCCATAAAGAGCGGGGCTTAACTCTTGCTGCCTCTTCCGGCTGCCCGACTTCTGACTGGATTTTACCTGACAGCATATTGAAATCAGGTTCAAAGCCCCTCCTCATCACTTCTTTATAAAAATCCTTCTCTTTCATTGTATCCCCTCCTTGTAATGCTTTCTGAATTCCTTCAATGTACGGTACAGCTTATTTTTAACTGTTGAGATCGGCATATCAAGCTCCGCAGCAGTTTCAGAAAGAGATCTGTCTAAGCTGTAGTATAAATAGAATATCCTTTGTGTCAGATCATCTTTACCTTTCAGCAAAGAGATCACTTCTTCGTAAAGGCTGTCAGTGATTATGCTGTCCTCAATATCAAGGTCATCAATTGGGTCATCATTTGAATCAAAGTTGATAAGGAACTCAGCTATCTGCTCTGTCTGAGTAAGCCCCTTGTAATGCTCCGAAAGCTTTCTCCGAAGAATAGTTTTTAGATATGCATGCGTACTCTCGAATTTACGGCCCTTATTAAGCTCATTGAGCAGTTCAACATATGTCTCCTGAAAAATATCCTCTGCGTCATGAAGTGTTCTTGCTCCTGCAACTGCCATATAATATATTTGGCGGCAGGTCTCTGAATATATTTCTTCAAATTGCTGCGTTACGCTTTCCATATTCTATCACCTCTTATCCTGCCGGCTTCCTATCTATAAAGTGTAATTATCTGAACTTTTTGTTTCACCTCAGATGTAAACTTTTTATAAACAAAAAGCGCTTCGGAGCCTCATTATACTCAAAAGCGCTATATTATTAATCTAAACTATTTGCCACAAGCTAAACACTTTACAAGATCTTCGTCAGGTGTCACATATAAGGTACGGTTATTTGTGAAGATGACCATTCCGGGCTTTGAACCAACCGGTTTTTTAACATACTTTATCAGAGTATAATCGACAGGCACCTGTGATGAGGTCCTTGCCTTGGAGTGATAGGCGGCGATAATCGCAGCCTCTCTGATCGTCTGCTCCGGCGGCTCTGTCCCATGGCAGGAGATAACTGTATGCGATCCGGTAATGTCCTTAGTGTGCAGCCATATATCCAGCTTCTCCGAATCCTTACAGGTTAGACGGTCGTTCTGTTTATTGTTCCGCCCCACTCTAATCTCATACCCGTCTGATGACTTGAATTTGAGCGGTGGCTGGCTCTTGGGCGGCTTTCCTTTTACCTTCCCACGTTTGATATACCCTTGTTCAGCAAGCTCTACTCTAAGCTCAGTTATATCAGCTTCTCCATTGGCTCTTGTCAAAGCATCAAAAACTGAATCTATATATAAGAGCTCCTCCTCACCTTGAGCGATCAGCTCCCTGAGCTTCTTTTCAGCTGTATCAGCCTTCCGGTACTCCTTATAGTAACGCTGTGCATTCTGTGAGGGTGTCAGCCGTGCTTCAAGAGGGATCACCAATTTGGGGCTCCCCTCCTCAAAATAATCATCTACCACCGCTTTGCTGTCTCCCTTATTCAGCATATAAAGATTTGACATTATAAGGTCGCCGTATTTTTTCAGACGGTCTCTGTCAGCACAATCCTGAAGCTCTAGTTTCTGGTTTGCAGTTCTGCGGGCAATTCGTTCTGACGTGCTTACAAGCAGCTTAAACAGATCCTGTGCCTTTTGCTTCATTCTTGCAGTGCGGTCACGTTCAGAAAAATACTTGTCAAGCGTCTCGCACGCCGACGCCGCTTCGCTGGTTATCATCAATGCGCCGTACTGGTGAATATCCGTAAAGCAGAAATCCTTGAACTGCCCGTCTTTGGTACGAATGATCGTGTATTTATTAGTTCCGGCAGCAAGCTCACCTGAAACCTTTTTCAGGTAAAAGGCAAGGCGGTCACATTCATCATCAGTCAATTCTGATGCAGCAAGCTCCCTGCCCCTGCCGGTATAAAACTCTGCCTCCCTTGCAAAAACAGGAGATATACCCTCCATAACCGCCATAAGCGCCTTTGGCAGCTTCATGCCGCTTTGAGTGCGAACTTTTTCAACAATATCCCTTGGGTCATCATCAATAAGAGACAAACGCCTTCCCTTCGGCGGGAGCGTATAACTGATACCAGGCAGTACAAGCCGCACCTGTGACATATCCTGCCCGACACGCTTGATACTGTCAACTATCTTCCCTTCTGAATTTATCAGTATAAGATTTGAATGACGGCCCATTATTTCCGCTGCAAGCGTCAGTCGGCAGATATCCCCCATTTCATTTGACGAATCAAAATCAAAATACAGGATACGCTCAAGGCCGTCCTGCCTTATATCCACCAGCTTTCCGCTTGAGAGCTGTTTTCTCATAAGCATACAAAACATCGGTGGGACCATAGGGTTTTCAATATCAGTTCGAGTAGCATGAACTCTGGCTGTGCCCGCACCGGTATTGAACAAAAGCCTGAAAGCGCCCTCTCTTGTTCTGATAGTTATCAGAAGCTCCTCCCGTGAGGGTTGATGTATCTTATCCACTCGCCCACCGATCAAAGGGGCAAGCTCATTTTTCACCTGTCTTAAAAATACTCCGTCAAGAGCCATAGTTATCTCCTTATATCAAAATCTCTTTTTTGCAGCTGCACGAAGGGCCTCCGGGTGATGCTCAAACCAATCCTTATCAGAGGTGCAGTTGCGCCACTCAACAGCAAGCCCCGCAAGAGGGTCTGCTAAAGGATAAACAGTGAGCATAATCTCAGCTTCATCTTCCAGCTTGTATTCCGGTGTGACCTTGAAATTATATGTTGATGAAATATCTGCAAGCAGGTCATCTGCACTTGCCTTCTTTTTTGACGGCTGATGATCTTCCAGAACAGCATCTGTAAATTTCGCCTGATAGATATGCTTTCCGTCCTTCTTTACGATTCTCGCAAGCTTCTTTGTCTGTGAATGGGCTCTGCCATTCCTCATATACCGCATTTCGATCGTGCCCAGAACCAATGCACCGCTTTCAACAGGCTCCCCTGAAAATGAAACAACTATACCTTTGTTCGACGCTTCGCCTGCGCTTGAAACTGAAAACGAAAATGGGAGCCCGTCGATCAGGACCTTTCCGCAGGTGACGATCTTCACCTTGACTCCTTGTTTTTTCATTTGTTCGATCTGCTTCTTTGCAAGTGCAATTCTATTATTCAGCTGCATAGCATAACCTCTTTATTTCAAAGCAATATAAACACCTTGGTATTCTTTCAGTACATATTATAAATGATTAGCAGCTATTTGTCAATGCAGTTATGGTTTCCGACGGTGAAATTCTTGTGCAATTGCAGCATCATGCACAACAATTATAGCAATTTACACAATTTTTATGACAATTAGTATTGACTTTTGATACTAAAATATGATATAATTCAAATAGTTATAGTCACTCAAATTTACTTTTACTTCAACATCATAAGGTGATAATCATGGGAGAAGGAAGGAAACGAATAGCTGTGTTCGTCGGGCAGGCTGACGAAAGCTATCAGAGCAGATTTATAAAAGGTTTTCTCGAAAGCGCTTTTAAATATAATATGGACGTGTGTGTCTTCTCAATGTATCATAAATATCAGAACAATGAAAGACATGAACGTGGAGAATTAAATATATTCTCTCTTATGAGAGATGATCTTTTTGACGGAGCTGTTCTCTTGGGAGATACTATCCAGGCACCGGGAGAAGCAGAGAAGCTTGAGACCAGACTTCACAAAAGCTTTGACAAGCCAGTCCTTGTTATCGAAAAAGAAAGCCCCTATTTTCCAAGCATACTGACAGAATGCCATGATGCTATAGTAGAGTTAGTATCGCATCTGATCGAAAAGCACGGCTGCAAGGACATAGCATTTCTTTCCGGAAAGAAATGGCACAAGCACGCCCAGGAGCGGCTTCGTGCTGTGCGTGACTGCTTGGAGCAGCATGGACTGACCCTTCCTGATGACCGCATTATATACGGAGATTTCTGGTATAAGAGCGGAGAGCTGTGCGCAGACACCCTTACGTCATCAGGCAAACCGTTACCTGATGCAGTAGTCTGTGCCAATGATGCTATGGCGATCGGTCTATGCAAAGCCTTTGAAGAAATGGGTATAAAGGTACCTGATGATATAAAAGTAGTCAGCTACGATTCCACCTTTGAAGGCCAGACCTCTCCAAAACCCATCACTTCATCTCTTATTCCCGCAGAAGAATTCGGGCATTATTCTGCTGACTATATGAACGATACCTTTGCAGGAAGAGAAACCGCCGCATTCAAGGCTGACCCATATCTTGTGGTAGGTGAGACCTGCGGCTGCACAGAAACAAATATCCCAAGCTATAAGCTCATAAGAGATGAATGGGCCACTGATATTTCAGAAGAAGGCTTTGACTCCGTAAACAACACCATGCCGGAGGAGATTCTCAATCAGACAGACCTGAATGAGTTTATCGGCTCAGTTTATTCCTTTGCCTTCCAGATAAAGGGAGTAAACAGCTTTCATCTTTGCCTGTGTGACACCTGGCAGTATATGTCACAGAGCAGCGATCTGAGCTGCCCTAACAACGGGTATACTGATGAGATAATCTATGCCATCAGATACAACAGGAATCGCAAGGACGGTATTGCAGGGCTTGAAAACCGCTTTAATAAAAACCTCATCCTGCCCTCACTCCATGAGCCGTCCGACAAACCAAGATGCTTTATTTTTACACCGGTGTTCTTTGAGGATCACTGCTTTGGCTATGCTGCTGTTGATTACGGTACTACCCCAAGAAGCTACGACGATACATACAGACGCTGGATCTTACAGGTTGCAAGAGGCTTTGAGGGCCTGCGGAGATATTTGGCATTTCAGTTTGTCTCAGAGCAACTGAGCAAATTGAGCAGCGGTAAATTCGCTGCATTTGCTTCTGCATACGATAAGCTTGATGATGAAGAACGTGCAGAATATGAGTTGGTTCGGCATATACTTGACGAAAATCTGCTGACATATCATTTCCAGCCGATTGTTAATACCATAGACGGACGTATTTATTCCTATGAAGCACTGATGCGCTCAAAGACAGAAAAGCGTGTGCCTCCCCTTTCTATCATAAAATACGCCGATATGCAGGACAGGCTCAACGATGTAGAAAAAGCAACATTTTTCAATGTGCTTGACATCATCGAAAAGAATATAACTCAGCTTGGCGGAACCAAGATCTTTATAAACAGTATCCCCGGCGTGCAGCTGAGTGAGGAGGATTTCAAGCACGTTGAGGACAGGCTTAACAAGTTTTCCAACAACATAGTTGTTGAGCTGACAGAAGAAGCTGAGCTTAGCGACGAAGACCTTAACAGATTAAAGGAGCTCTTTAAAAGGCTAAAGATCAAGATCGCAGTTGATGACTACGGCACTGGTTATTCAAATGTTAATAATCTTCTGAGATATATGCCCAATTATGTCAAGATCGACAGAGCTCTATTAAGTGACATTCAGAACAGGCCACAGAAAAAGCATTTTGTAAGAGAAATAATCGGTTTCTGTCACGATAATGGAATACTTGCGCTGGCAGAGGGCGTTGAGACCACAGAAGAATTAAGAGCTGTAATTCTTCTTGGCGCTGACCTTATTCAGGGCTATTACACTGCAAAGCCCTCTCCCGAATTTATCAGCCATATAGATGAAAGCATTATCGAAGAGATCAAAAAATACCGCACAGAATACTCAGAAGGCAGTTTGGAACAGAAATATTTTGCCGGAAGGACTAACCGTGTTTCGCTGGCTGCTTTAGTGCGTGATAATGTTAATGAGATCATTGTCGGACAGGGAGCTATGATCTACAAGGACATTACTGTTTTCGGAACCCCAGGCGTCAGGACCAATGTTCACATCAAAGTTGAGGACGATTATACCGGAAGGATAACTCTTGAAAACGCCTGCCTCTCAAACAATAAATCATTCCCGACGATCGAGATCGGAGAAAACGCTGATGTTACAATTACCATTGCAGGTGAGAACACCCTTCGCAACTCAGGAATTCTCGTTCCGGAAAGCTCACGCTTAACCTTGGAGGGCGACGGCAACCTCAAGATCGAGCTTTATTCCTCTGACTATTACGGGATCGGCAACCTGCCGACCAAGGCGGCCGGAGAGATCGTATTAAACCAAAGCGGCACCCTGGAAATAATCGGCCAGGGAATAAACGGAGCCTGTATTGGTGCCGGCAAAGGCGGAAGAATCAGGATTACAAACGGCCGCTATAAGCTGGAAGCTAACGGCCATGCCACTGTCGGTATCGGAGTGCTCTCAGCAGATGCGAATATCATCATAGATCAGTGCACCATTGCGATAGAGTTTAGCGGCCTCAAGTGCGTGGGCATCGGTTCTATTGCCGGAAATGCAGGCATATCTATCTCTCACTGCGCATTAAGCGTCTACGGAAGCGGCACAGATATAATAGGTGTCGGTTCCATGCACGGTACAAACAGCCGTATGCTTATGGACGCTTCAAGTGCAAGCATTACCCTTAATGCTCTTAAATCCACGGCTATCGGTGCCATGTTCGGAAAGACAAGGATAGAGACTGTCTCGTCGGTTATCAAGCTTGAATGTTCGGGCGAAAAAGCCCTTGCGATAGGCGGCTACAGTGAGGACCAGCAAATCAAAATGAAGGACTCAGATGTAAGGTGGAACATCAAAAACGACATCAACTGTGACTGCTTCGCCAAGCCCGAAAATTTCAAGATCATCAACGGAAAAGGGCGCTTCACTTTAAACGATAATATCGTAGATCGAAAAAGCAATAGTGAATAAGATGCAAAATGTCCGGGAAGTATTTCTTCGGACATTTTTATTATTGATTTTTTTATGAATATATGCTATAATATGTCAGAGGTGAGTAATTTGAAAAAAATACTTATCGTTGACGACGATCTGCATATAGGGAATCTGCTTGTTGATGTTCTGACAAGAGAAGGCTACAGCACAGCCAGAGCATATTCAGGCACTGAAGCGCTGATAAAGATCAAATCTGAACACCCTGATCTAATACTGCTTGACCTTATGCTTCCGGGGCTGTCCGGCGAGGAAGTCTTACCGCTGACAGAGGGCATACCAGTTATTGTATTAAGCGCCAAAGCTGATATTGCAGGCAAGGTCGGTCTGCTGATGAACGGCGCTGCTGACTATGTTACCAAGCCCTTTAACAATTCAGAACTGGTTGCAAGGATAGCAGTCGCACTAAGGAAATATTCAGCTATAAATGAAAAAAGCATCACATCATGCGGATTAACTCTTGATTCAGAAACCTTAACTGTCACCGCAGGAACTGAGCAGGTACGGCTGACAAGGACAGAATGTGCAATCCTAAAGCTGTTGATGCTGAATGACAGCCGGCCAGTCGGAAGAACCACTATACTTGATAAAATTAGCATGGACACCCCTGACTGCACAGAGCGCTCGTTAAAACAGCACATTTCCAATATGCGCAAAAAGCTCCAGCAAGCAGACGGCAAAGACCATATAGAAGCAGTTTACGGGATCGGATTCAGATTAGTATAACAAGCAAGGCACCGCCAAGAGCACGGTGCCTTGTATTTTTATTACTTTTTGTTTAGTGCTTCGCATAAACTGTTTGGTACTCCCCTTGGGCCTCTGACCGTAAATACTCCGAATTCAGCTTTAAGGCGGTCAAGAGTAAAGGCCTCAGGGTCATATCTCTTTTGCAGCTTTATTTTCATCAGCTTTGTGATCGTCAAGCCCTTGGTGCTATACTCATAAGGAATATCAGTTTCTGTGACCTTGCATTTATAAAGTATTGCAGATACAGGCGTTCCCACATACATATAAACTGTATCATTCTTCTTAATGCCGCTCCCCTGCTTCCACTCAATAGTATCATTATCGTCAAAGGCATGAACGATATCATAATACTTAGGATTAGAAGGAATTAGCCACTCCTTTGGCGGGCGGATCTCCTCCTTTTTCTTTTTGGAAGCAGTTGCAGCAAAGCTGACATCAAGCAGGCTGCATATCTCATCAAGCTCTACTGTTCCGTCAAGCACAATAGATATCCAGTTCCCACGGCTTATATGATAACCCTTGTAAAAACCTTCCTGCTGGATAAGCATATCACGAAGCAGCATATCATCAAGCTTCACATTAAGAATATCTATCTCGCCTGACTTTGACCTGTCTATTTTATCGTATGTGATATTCATGATAAGCCCGTACCATTTTGCATTGTCGCTATGCCGCAGCACAGCATAATCAGGTGCACTGGCCCAGAGATATTCGGGCTTGGTCTTGTATTTTTTCCTGGCATATTCAAAGATCTTGCTGCGGAAGGAATTATCAAATCTTTTCATTACTGTTTCTCTCCTATATTGTTTTATCAGATATAATGCAGTTATTGCAAGCGGTCAAGTGCCATTTCAATCCCGGTCTTTCCCTGATCCTCCGGATCAAAGTCTACATCTTTTGTGTTAAGTTTCCATTTGGAGGTATCAGGAAGCGTCATATAAGCAGCATTATGCTCCTGCCATTCAAATACCATATCCTCTGCTGTTCTGAAGCTGACATAATCTTTGCCGTGGATAGGGTGAACAGAAATTAAGGCTTCACATATAAAAAACATATCATAGGGGCTGGTTATTTTATATGAATCAATTATTTTCCAGTTATCCTCCGTATAGATCACACTATAGAACTCATCTCCGTAGGAGAACTGATAATTTGTCTCTGTTCCGTCAGCATCATATAACCCGACATCTTCCGCTGATGAAAGCAGACCTGTTTCGGCAGCCGCTTCTGACTCTGTTTCTGAGCTTGAAATGCAGGTCGTAACAGTTGTTTCAGCTGCCTTAGTAGTTATTTCAGGCGCTTTTGTTGCGGCGGCAGTTTCAGAAGCAGCAGATGTAGTTGTTGATACAGTGATATTTTCATTTTCTGCAATAGCCGTTCCGCAGGAACTAAGCATTACAGCAAGCAGTATGACTAAAAGCTTTTTCATAACAGTCTCCGTACTATCTTTTTATTCTATAATAGTATTATAGCACATTTCTTCAGCTTTGTATATACCTTTTTGAAATATAGCATCACTGCGATTATTTTAAACAGAAGATCACTCTGAATCTTGACAAAATCTTGACCTTTTCTTGTACGATTTCTTGACCATTGTGTGTTATCATATAGACAAAGAAAGGAAGGATACACATGGAGTATGTATTAAGAACAAATGATTTGCAAAAGCGTTATCACAAGTATGTTGCACTTGACGGTGCAACAATGAATGTTCCCAAGGGGTCGATCTACGGGCTGGTCGGCAGGAACGGTGCCGGTAAAACAACGCTCATGCGGGTGGTATGCGGGCTGCAGGAACCGACAAACGGAAGCTACTCTCTTTACGGGATAGATCATTCTGAACGAGACGTAGTCAAGTCCCGCCGGAGAATGGGAGCAGTCATAGAAAAGCCTGCGATCTATCTGAACATGACTGCAAGGCAGAATTTGAAGGTCCAGTATTCCCTGCTCGGTTTGCCGGACTATGAAGGCATAGACAAGCTGCTGGAGCTGGTCGGCCTTTCAGATACCGGGAAGAAAAAAGCAAGGCGATTTTCACTTGGCATGAAGCAGCGCCTCGGGATCGCAGTAGCCTTAGCGGGAAGCCCGGATTTTCTGCTGCTTGACGAACCTATAAACGGCCTTGACCCACAGGGCATAGTTGAGATAAGAGAACTGATATTAAAGCTGAATCATGAGAATAATATTACAGTGCTTATCTCAAGCCATATTCTCTCAGAGCTTTCACTGCTGGCTACACATTACGGCTTCGTTGATAAAGGCCGCATAATCAAAGAAATAAGCGCCGAGGAGCTCGAAAAACAGACTCGCAAGTGTATTAAGGCAAAGGTCTCAGATACCAGGGCATTGGCAAGAGTTCTTGACAAGATAAAGCTGGAATATGAAATACTCTCAAATGAAGAAGCCAAGATATACGGGCGCATCTCGATAACACAGCTTACTAAATCACTTATGGACGAAGGCTGTGAACTGCTATCAGTTTCCGAAGCTGACGAAAGCTTAGAGAGCTACTTCATTGATCTGGTCGGAGGCGGGAACAATGATTAAGCTATTGAAGGTCCAGCTTAAAACGAGACTTTCCTCCATGTGGTTTATTGCCGCTGCAGCAATATGCTTATTATTCGGCATAATGTTCGGCACAGGGCACAGCAGACCGGTGACCGAGGATTTTGGCTACCAGTTAGAGGATATGCCTTACATTATTGCTGTTATAGTATGCGGAGTATTGGCGGCTGTTTTTATTGGCTCAGAGTTTCAGGAAGGAACTGTCAGAAGCAAACTGACTATGGGCTACAGCAAAACCGTATTCTACATCTCACAGCTGTTATTCATGCTGATAGTATCTTTGATATTGTTTCTGCTGGTGACAGTACCGTATTTCCTGATGGCATACAAAAATTTCTTCTCCCTGTTCTCGACGGAATACCTTATAAAAGCCTTTGGGCTGATATTGCTTTCTATGGCCGGGTGTTCGGTGCTGTTTACACTTGTGTGTATGTCAATAAGGCTCAGGACAGTTTCGATCATAATTTGTGCTGCTCTTGCATTTGGAATAGATATTGCATCAAGTCAGCTCAGCCGGGATATTCTAAAGCCGGAATATACAGAGGCGGTATACGTTGATATGGAAGAATCAGGCAATATTTCTTACCAAACCAGCACAATCGCCAAAAGCACTGAATACATTGAAAAGCCGCTGCGTGATTTTATGAAGGCTTCATACTATGCGATACCCATATCAGGAGTTAAGCAGGCCGGGATAATAATATCTACTGAAATAATGGCATTCAGCGATAAAGACAAAGATAAGGTAACAGATTACTACGAAGAAAACAAATATCTATGGGACAAGGACTTTGCACTGGAAACACATTTTGAACTCTGGCGTTATCCCGCTTGGCTGATACCTGAAATGATCGTACTGACAGCAGCAGGGATAATAATATTCAGAAAGCGGAATGTATATTAACAGCATTCAAGTCAGCTGTACAATAAACTGTACAGGAATAACATCAAAACGGAGTGTTAATCAAATGATAAAGCTTATAAAAACAAATTTAGTATACTTATTTTTCAGAAGAATATTTCTGCTGGCTGCGGCAGTTCTCCTATATCTGGGCATACGAGGAGGAATGGTCTCAGCAGAATACGGGTTTTCAATCGAGCACATTATGTTTTGTGTGCTTATAATTGCTGCTGTAACTCTTCTGACAGCCGGGCGTGAAAACTCAGACGGCACCCTCAGAGGCAAGCTGATACTCGGTTATTCAAGAGGGGCAGTATTCGGCTCGTTTATTATCTCGTCGGTAATTAACTCGATAGCATTGTATCTTATTTTCAGTCTGCCCTACTTTATTATCGGCAGTGACCTCTACGCCAAAAATTCGGGTACTGATATGGTAATACTGGCCTCACTGATAATTCTGGCGGTATTGGTTTTAGTCACCGTCGGCAGTGTATGTCTTGCACTCTGCATACCTCTCATGCCTGTGGCGGCTGTAGCACTGCTTGCTGCGGCAATCGGTTTTGTAATGCTCAACGAAGGACTGGATCACAAGCTTTACGAGAGTAAAGAAACAACTTATGTTGTTGAATACACCGACCCTTCTCAGGCAGACGAAACAGACAAATACCCTCTTACAGTTATTGAGGACTATTACTTTGATGAATATAACGTCGGAAGAGCATATCTTCAATACCGTGAACAGCCAAACCCGTATTTTGTGGGAGGCACAAAAAGAACTGTTTACAGGACCATTTTCTACTCCGACCCATACACCCAGCTTATGAATTTGGATAGGATCCTAAACCGCCTGGTAGAGAGTAATTATTCAGATCTCATCAAAGCATTTAAAGTATCAGGTATTGACGCAAGTGAAGAACTGTCATGGGATATTATCGATATGCTTCCTTACTACCCGCTGTATTCACTGGGATTATCGGTAATTCTTGTAATTGCAGGGCTTGTGGTATTTAAGCTCAGGAACGTGAATTAAAATGATCTGAAACAGAGGTTTTTGCCTTTTTGACATCTTAGAGCTGATATAACGAAGGAGGTGAAGCTGAATGGGCAGACTGATGAAAACAGATATTAAAAGCACTGTCACAAGCACAGAAACAATCGTAGGCCTTGTTGTTGAGATCATCAGCGGCTTGTTTGAAGCATGGGTGCTGTCCTATGAAGGTATGAAACTAATATCCATGCTGTTTATCAATGCTCCGGCCGCTGTGTTTATTGCCTATGCAGTTTCAAACGATAATAATTACGGCACAATAAGAAATCGGATCACTGCCGGTTTTGGCAGAAGGCAGATTTTATTTTCAAAAATACTTGCAGGAATGTTGTTGAGTGTGCTATACTGTATTGTAGGACTTCTTCCTTCGATGATACTCTTATACGATCAATTCTTTTCCGGGAGCTTCATGCTTCGTCTGATGATAATTATGTGCAGCTTTATTACCGTCGGCGCAGTATCAGCGGTTATCAGTACTGTCATAGGCTCCAGGACCGGTGCGATCTTGCTTGTTATAGCCTTATATATCGGCTCTATCTACTGGGCTGTAAAGATCTCATTTAATCTTGATACTGAGCGCAGCTATACTTGGAATGAACAATTCCAAGCAGTGCAGAATCCCAAATATATCAGCGGTGTATTACGGCCTGCTTCCAAGCTTCTTACCTTTTCAGTTCCCTACGGGCAGTATTATTTAGCTGATGAAACGCTGAACGCAAGCTTTAAAAGCCGAAAAAGAGACTCAGAAGCCGAAGCTGAAAGAGACGCCGGGCCAGACGCACCGGAGGGCTGGAACAACTATAAGAGTTCACAGGTCAATTATTATAATGAACGAGAAACAGATGTATTGACAGTTCCTGTTTATACCCTTGCTGTGATTCTGATCATTTCGGGTGTGGCGGTAATTGTTTTCAGGAGGAAGGACATAAACTGAAATAGAATTGAGGTGTATGTCTTTGCTATATGTAATAATAGGTGTGCTTGTAATTATTTGCAGTCTGCTTATCTTAAAGATCGTTACGATGAGACGTGCAGCAGAGGAGATATGCTCACAGCTTGAAACAATTCTCTCAGAGGACACTAACGCAGTCATAGGCATATCCTCTTCAGATAAAAAGCTCAGAGCCTTGGCTTCCACCCTTGACAACCGCTTACGGGAACTCAGACGTGAGCAGCTGAGATATATTAACGGTGACCGTGAGCTTAAAGAAGCAGTCACTAACATTTCACATGATCTGCGCACTCCCCTGACAGCTATCACCGGCTATCTTGACCTGATGAAAAACATGGAAAAATCACCGGAACTGGAAAATTATCTTAAAATAATCGAAGGCCGAGCCGAAGCAATGAGCCAGCTAACAGAGGAGCTTTTCCGTTACTCCGTTATACTTTCAAACGAGGGCCTGAACACTCCGGAGGAAACTAATATCGGAACAGTTTTAGAGGATTGCATAATAGGCTATTATGCTGCTTTAACAGGCAAGGGCATAACACCGCAGGTAGAGATCTGTGGTGCTAAAATAGTACGCACTCTTGACAAGGCAGCACTTTCAAGAGTGTTTGCCAACCTTATGAATAACGCATTAAAATACTCCGGCGGCAATCTTATCATCAAGCTGAAAGAGCCTTGTATCATCACCTTTACAAATTCAGCCCCTTCGATGACACAAACTCAGGTTGAAAGATTATTTGACAGGTTTTACACAGTCGAAGCAGCCAGAAATGCAACGGGACTCGGCCTTTCTATTGCAAGAACCTTCATTGAGCAAATGGACGGAAGCATCAACGCATCACTTTCAAACGGCAGCCTTACTATAACGATCATACTGTAACAGAAAGTATTAATATTCAGTGAACTCATTGCGTAATACTGTGGTATACTAATTCATTCTATGCTGTGAATATAACGTTTTTAGGCCATTTTTCGGAAATCTAATCCTATTATATTTATTAAATATTGTGTTAATAAATACAAAAAAATATCTAAGGCTTTATTGGTATTTTATGTACTTCTACAAAGATTGAAAAAAACGCTGAAAAAGACTGTCATAGAATTGACAAACCGCATAAAATAGGCTATAATAACAGCAGAATAAATTTAATGGAGGTCAATTGATATGACAAAAGCTGAACTCGTTGCTGCAATCGCAGAAAAAGGCGGCTACACAACTAAGAAAGACGCTGAGAAAGCTCTTACTGCAGTTGTAGACACTATTACAGATGCTCTCAAGAAGGGTGACAAGGTTTCTCTCGTAGGCTTTGGTACTTTTGAGGTTAGACACAGAGCTGCTAAGGAAGGTATAAATCCTGCTACTAAGAAGCCTATCCACGTTGAGGCTAAGGATGTTCCTGCATTCAAGGCTGGCAAGGCTCTTAAAGATGCTGTAAACAAATAATCATATCTTTGGAAGGAGTTAATATCATGGCTGAGAACAAGAAAGAAGCAGTTAAGGAAACTGTAGAGAAGGCTGTTGAGGCTGCAAAGACTGAGGCTGCTGCTGTTAAGGAAACTGCTAAGAAGGCTACAAAGAAAACTGCTGCAGCTGCTAAAAAGACCGCTGCTAAGGCTGACGCTGCTGTTAAGAAGACTGCAAAGAAGGCTGCTGAGAAGGTTGAAGCTAAGAAGGCTGCAATAAAAAAAGAAGTTGTACAGCTCCAGTTCAACGGCAAGGATCTTTCTGTTGAGGAGATCGTAGCTGTTGCTAAGGCTGATTTCAAGGCTAAGAACAAGGGCACTATCAAGACTGTTGAGGTTTATGTTAAGCCTGAGGACAATGCTGCTTACTATGTTATCAACGGCATTGCTGATAAGATCGATCTTTAATTAAATAACAAATATTAAGCCGTCAGCTTTCTGGCGGCTTTTTTCATGATAATTTAAAGAATAAAAAAGGGCGCCCAAAGCAGGAGCGCCCTTTTTTAATATCAGTAATTTTCAGCATTGACCTCAAAATAGGACTGCGGGTGAGCACATACAGGGCAAACATCAGGAGCCTGAGTGCCAACTACGATATGCCCGCAGTTGCGGCATTCCCAGATCTTGACCTCACTCTTCTTGAATACCTCCTGCATCTCCACATTCTTGAGGAGAGCACGGTAACGCTCCTCATGATGCTTCTCAATTGCAGCTACGCCACGGAACTTAGCAGCAAGCTCAGGGAAGCCCTCGGCTTCAGCGGTCTTTGCAAAGTCCTCATACATATCTGTCCACTCATAATTCTCGCCGTCAGCAGCTGCTGCAAGGTTCTCAGCTGTAGAGCCGATACCGCCGAGCTCCTTGAACCACATTTTAGCGTGCTCCTTCTCATTGTCAGCGGTCTTGAGAAACAGAGCAGCGATCTGCTCGAAGCCCTCCTTCTTAGCCTTTGAAGCAAAGTATGTATACTTATTTCTCGCCTGGCTCTCACCGGCAAATGCAGCCTGAAGATTCTTCTCTGTCTGAGTGCCGGCATAAGGGTTCTGCTTGATCTCAGTCAGCTTCTCGCCCTTAGCACCGCAGCGGGGACATACTGCATCTTCGATACTGTCCGCCTCAAAAATTTCTCCGCAGATCTCACACTTAAATTTAGCCATAATAATATTCCTCCTTGTAATAATCGACATAAAGTCTGTTATTATATTTTAACATAATTTAAAGCAGATGTCAACAGATTTTTGTTAATAATACAAATAAAAATTGTAGGTTTACAATAGATGTGAGACAAATTAAGAAAAAAAGATAGCGAACCAGCATGAACCTGTGTTACAGTTAAGTTGCGACA
>CADBTF010000152.1 GCA_902797485.1 uncultured Ruminococcus sp.
CAGGAATTTCTATCTCTGCCTGCGCCCCGACTGGCTGAACACCAACCACACTCTCCGCCACGGCTACCCGGATATTATGAGAACAGTTATCCACACCGTCCCGGAGGGAGAAATGTCCCGGGACGACCCTCATGTTTTCTGTTCGGAAAATGAATGCGAAGAATTCGAGACAGATTCTCTCCTGCCCGTCATGGACACGCCGAGAGACAAGCCGGGAGTATTCTACTTTGCCCCGGTGCATTTTCAGGAGGACACACTGGGCTTCTGCGTGCTGCACTGCGACCTTTCAGACCATGTCAAGCCTACCGCTGTGTTCCGCAACTGGCTCAGGAACGTGAACAACGCCCTTGAAATGATGCGGGTGCAGAACAAGCTTATCGGCTATTCCCTTTATGACAGCATGACCGGCCTCTACAACCGCCGGGGCATGGACAGAGCCTTCAAACAGCTCTGTCAGGGCGCCTCTGAGGGGGACAGCTGCTTTGTCTGCGTTATCGACATGAACTGGCTGAAAAAGATAAACGATAACTACGGCCACGCAGCAGGCGATCAGGCGATATTGCAGCTGGCTGAATGTACCTCCCGGCTGGCCTCTGACGAGCATTTTGCAGCGGTGAGAGCCGGTGGAGATGAGTTCTTCGTGATCGGCATAGGCAGGTTCGGTGATGAGCTGAGAGAGCAGAAGCGTGAGCGCCTGAACAAGCTGATCGAACGGATAAACGCTGCCGGAGATAACCCCTACAGGCTCTCGGCAAGCTTCGGCTGCTGCCTGCGCAGCTACACCCCGGACATAAAGCTGGAGGAGCTTATCCACGAAGCCGACGCTGAGATGTACGAAAACAAAAAACAGATCAAGAGCACCATGAGCTTTTGAGAACATACAAAAAAATGCGCCCGCAGCACAAAAGCCGCAGGCGCATCATTATTATATAGTAACCGCTGATGTCGTTTACTATAAGATCATTTCTCCGGGACGGTGATAAGCTCCTTGCCGCCCATATACATTCTGAGGGGCTGAGGGATACGAATGCTGCCGTCCTCATTCAGGTTGTTTTCAAGGAAGGCTATGAGCATTCTCGGGGGAGCGACTACTGTGTTGTTCAGGGTGTGAGCAAAGTAGTTGCCGTTCTCGCCCTTGATGCGTATGCCTAAGCGCCTTGCCTGAGCGTCGCCCAGATTGGAGCAGGAACCCACCTCGAAATATTTCTTCTGTCTGGGGCTCCAGGCCTCAACGTCGCAGCTCTTGACTTTAAGGTCAGCCAGGTCGCCGGAGCAGCATTCAAGAGTTCTTACCGGGATATCCAGTGTGCGGAAGAAATCGACGCTGTTCTGCCAGAGCCTGTCATACCATGCCTTGCTGTCCTCCGGCTTGCAGACAACGATCATCTCCTGCTTCTCAAACTGGTGGATACGGTAAACGCCTCTTTCCTCGATACCGTGAGCGCCCACCTCCTTGCGGAAGCAGGGGCTGTAGCTGGTGAGGGTCTGGGGCAGGTCGCTCTCAGGGATGATAGTGTCGATGAACTTGCCGATCATAGAATGCTCGGAGGTGCCGATAAGATAAAGGTCCTCACCCTCGATCTTGTACATCATGTTCTCCATTTCAGCAAAGCTCATAACGCCGTTCACAACGTTTGAGCGGATCATAAAGGGCGGGATATAATAGGTGAAGCCACGGTCTATCATGAAATCTCTTGCATAGGAAAGGATAGCAGAGTGCAGCCTTGCTATGTCTCCCTTGAGATAATAGAAGCCGTTGCCGCTGGTCTGCCTTGCGGAGTCAAGGTCGATACCGTTCAGGTTCTCCATGATATCAACATGATAAGGCACCTCAAACTCCGGCACAAAGGGCTCACCGAACTTTTCTATCTCAACATTCTCGCTGTCGTCCTTGCCGATAGGAACAGAAGGATCAATGATATTGGGAATGACCATCATTCTCTTTCTGATCTCTTCCTCAAGCTCTGCCTCACGGGCTTCCAGCTTGGGCAGCTCCTCACCCAGCTCCTTTACCTCAGCCTTGACCTTCTCGGCTTCTTCCTTTTCGCCCTTGGCCATAAGCCCGCCGATCTGCTTTGAGAGCTTGTTTCTTCTGGCACGGTACTCGTCACACTTGGTCTTTGTGGCACGGTACTCCTTATCCATTTCAACTACCTCGTCAACGAGGGGGAGCTTTTCGTCCTGAAATTTCTTTCTGATGTTTTCCTTGATAAGCTCAGGCTCTGTCCTGAACAGTTTAATATCGAGCATTATTATCTCTCCTTAAACAGAATTTTCTATACCTTTAAATTATATAACGTTTTACCGGCAAAGTCAAGCTTTTTTTGGCCCCTCTCAAAAACTAATGCGAATACACAAACTAACAGCTTTACATTTCCCCGTTTATGTTGTATAATAAAACCAGAACAGCAATTGCAAATTGATAATTGAACATTGACAATTGTGAATCGTGCATTGAAACGTGGTGTGATACATATGACAATAACCGAAAACGAAAACCCCCGCCTGCCCTATCTCCGGGATAAGACCTCAAAGCTGACCACCTCTCCGGGCTGCTATATAATGAAGGATAACACCGGGAAGATAATCTATATCGGCAAGGCCAAGAACCTCCGGAACAGAGTAAGCTCCTATTTCCGCCCCTGGCAGGACCACCTGCCCAAGGTCTGGAAAATGGTATCTCATGTGAACGACTATGATTTCATCGTCACCGACAGCGAATTTGAAGCGCTGGTGCTGGAGTGCTCCCTCATCAAGCAGTATACCCCGAAATATAATATCCTCCTGAAGGACGACAGGGGCTACAGCTATATCCGTGTCACCAAGGAGCCCTACCCCCGGCTTCAGGCAGTGCTGCAAAAGGAGGAGGACGGCGCACAGTATATCGGCCCCTATACCAGCTCCTACGCTGTGAAGCAGGCCGTCGAGGAGGCTAACAGAGTGTTTCAGCTGCCCACCTGCCAGCGGCGCTTCCCGCAGGATTTTCGCAAGGCACGCCCCTGCCTGAACCACCATATCAAAAAATGTATGGGAGTCTGCACCGGGGAGTTCTCCGAGCAGGAGTATAACGAGACCGTCCGGCAGGCGGTGGAATACATCAAGGGGGGCTCTCAGCAGTCTGTGGAGCGGCTCACAGAGCAAATGGAACAGGCCGCCGAGAACCTTGAATTTGAGCTGGCTGCCCGCCTGCGGGACCGCATAGCCGCTATCAAAAAGGCCGCCGACGACCAGAAGATCATCGACGACTCCATGAAGGATTCTGATATTATCGCCATTTCTCAGAACAGCGAAAAGGCCTGCGCCAGCGTTATCATGTACCGGGGCGGCAGGCTCTTCGACAAAGCGGATTTCTTCTTAGGCGAGAAGGAGGACCAGTCCCAGATGCGGGAGAGCTTCCTGACGGGCTATTATTCCGTCCGGGAATTTGTGCCCAAGGAGATCCTGCTGGACGAGGAGATCGAAAACGCTCCCCTGCTGGAAAAATGGCTCAGAGAAAAGAGCGGCCACGCTGTACACATCTCCACACCCCAGCGGGGGCACCTGCTGCGGCTGACTACCCTTGCCAAAAGCAACGCCTCTGAATACCTCTCTATCAAGGTGGGGCGCACAGGCCATGAGATAGTCGCCCTGGAGGAGCTCACAAAGGCTTTGGGCCTGCCCAAGCCCCCAAGGTTCATTGAGTGCTATGATATATCAAACCTTGCTTCCTCCGATATGGTGGCGGGAATGGTGGTCTATGAGAACGGGCGGCCCTGTAAAAAGTTCTACAAGCGCTTTTCTATCAAGACCGTTGCCGACCAGAACGACTACGCCTGCATGGCAGAGGTGCTGGAACGGCGCTTCAAAAACTACTTTGACAAAACCGACGAAGGCTTCTCCACCCTGCCGGACCTTATCTTCTTAGACGGCGGTCAGGGCCATGTGAATGTGATAACTCCCCTTGTGCGGGCTATGGGCATCAAGGTGCCGATCTACGGCCTTGTGAAGGATTCCAAGCACCGCACCCGTGCCGTCGCCACCGGCGGCGGAGAGATAAGCCTGACCAAGTGCCGGGCAGCCTTTAATCTGGTGACACAGATACAGGACGAGGTCCACCGCTATGCCATAACCTATCAGGCAAAGAAGCACAAAAAAAGCTCCTTCCAGTCGGAGCTTACTAAGGTAAAGGGCATCGGTGAAAAGAAGGCAGTCCGGCTGATGACGGAATTCAAGACCCGTGACAAGCTGCGTGAGGCCTCCCCCGCCCAGCTTGCCGCTGCCGCAGGGGTGAGCCTTGAAACTGCCAATGAGCTGTATGCGCTGCTCCACGAGGAATAGCCTGACAGCCCTCAGACCTTAATGGTGATCTCCCTGTCTGTGGGGATATACTGCCGCAGCTTCACTCCGGAGAGGGAGAACATCATCTTTGAGGCCTTTACACCGTCTGTGCCGGCGTATTTATCCTCCCAGTAGACCACTTCCTTTATTCCGCACTGAATGATCGCCTTTGCGCATTCATTGCACGGGAAAAGCGACACATATATCCGGGCGTTTTTCAGGCTGCCCGCCGAGCGGTTCAGGATAGCGTTCAGCTCTGCGTGGCAGACGAAGGGATATTTGGTGTCAAGAAAATCCCCCTCACGCTCCCATGGCATCTCGTCGTCATTGCAGCCGGTGGGCATACCGTTATAGCCCACAGAGAGTATCTTGTTCTCATCAGATACTATGCAGGCCCCCACCTGAGTGTTATTATCCTTGCTCCTGCCCGCCGAAAGCAGAGCTATGCCCATAAAGTATTCGTCCCAGCTGAGATAGTCTTGCCGCTTCATAAATATTCAGTCCCTCCTTTTATTATTAGCTCAATTATATCACAAGCGCAGATATTTGGCAATAGGCAGCAGTTATTTTTTATAAGTAAAAATTTTTTTCAAAAAGGTCTTGACGAAACTATAACTTAACGCTATAATATCAGTATAGGTCACACCTTTATGGTGCTTCTCCGCACAGCCCTTGTGCGGTTCATTGAAATTATCTGTTCAGGAGGGGTAAGTATGATTTTTGATAGGATCTGTCAGATCATCGCAGAGCAGCTCGACATTGAGGCTGAAAACATCAGAATGGAGTCATCTATCCAGGACGACCTTAACGCTGATTCTCTTGATGTTATGGAAGTCGCTATGGCGGTGGGAGATGAGTATGATATTGAGATCTCTGAAGAAGAGCTGGAAAATATCAAGACCGTCGGTGATGTTGTCAGATACGTTGAGGCTGCGGTCAATGACGATTGAACTGCTGCTTTTGAGCCTCTGAAAAGGGGCTCTTTTATTATACCTTTTTCAGATCGGAGACATTGAATATGAGATTAAAAAAGCTTGCTGCGGCATTCTTAGCAGCACTTATGCTGGGGGGCTGCGCATCGGAGCAGAGTTCCACAGCCGAAAGCTCCTCTCAGCCCACTGAGACTACCGCTGCGGCAGCAACAACAACTACCGCCGCAGCAACTACTGCCGCCGACACGACCTCTGCCGCTTCCGAAGCGGAGACCGAAAGCAGCACAGCAGAAAAGCCCGCCTCTGAGATCACCCCTCTTATGTGGGAGGTCACCTCCGACAAGGGCGGAAAGCTCGTGCTTATGGGCTCCATGCACGCCCTGACGGAGGACTGCTACCCCCTGCCGGAGATCATAACCTCTGCCCTTGACAGCGCCGACGCTCTGGCTGTGGAGTGCGATGTTACAAACACTGCCGCCAGCTTAGCCGCTCAGATGTCAGAGCTTCAGGAAATGTATTATTCCGACGGCAGCACTATTGCTGACCACCTCTCGCCGGAGGTGCTGGCAGGTGTGCAGGGCTTCGCTGAGGCCTGCGGGTTCAGTCTTGCACTTTACCGCACTGCCAAGCCCTGGGTGTATACGGTGCTTATGGAAAGCGCTGTGATGTCCCAGACGGACCTTGACCTCTCGCTCAGCATCGACATGGCCCTGACAAAGCTTGCCAAGGAAAAGGGCAAAGAAATAATAGAGCTGGAATCTGCCGAGTTCCAGACCGGGATCATTTCCGGCCTTTCTGAGGAGACCTGTGAGGTGCTGCTTTCCTTCTACACGGCAGATACCAAGGAGCAGATGGTGCAGCAGATGAATGATATGTTCACCGCATGGACCAAAGGCGATTACGATTATTTCGCCAATGCGAATGATGTCAGCTCCATTGAGGCCGAGCTTAAAACTCTCACAGAGGAAGAAGCAGAGCACTTCAGGAGCGTCTGGCTGGATTATAACGAGCAGATGCTGTTCTCCCGCAACCGCAGCATGACAGCCAAGGCAGAGCAGCTGCTTGAGGAAGGCAGGAACGTCTTTTTGGTAGTCGGCACCGCCCATTTCTGCGGAGACAAGGGCATTGTGGAGCTGCTGAAAGCCGACGGATATGAGGTCAGGCAGATACAGCCGTGATTTCAATGCACTTTCCAATGCACAATGCACAATGTACTGAGTGCGGGAGGATAGATTTGGTGTTCTTGGTTTAGTATGTTTATTTATTTTCTTAGAGGGCGCCTGCGGGCGTCCTCATTTTTTTGTCCTGCCCGGGGCAAGAGTACAAATAAGTGGACACATACCCGGCGAGAAAGCCAAAATGAGCACACCGCAGGCGCTTGAAAAGAACGTCATAAAAAATATCGACCCACATTTCGTGGGCCGAATAATTGTGCGGTCTCTCGGAACGAGAGACTGTGCATTGTGCATTGACTAAATCTCCACGACAGTTATCACATCATTCAGCACATAGCTGAATGTGGGAGCAGAGGAATTTTCGTTCTCAATGTAGCCGGAGGATAGGTCGATAGTCCGGGTCGGGTCAGAGGGGTCGGTGCCGGTGTAATCGCCCTTGAATACCTCTGCGGTGCCGTCCTTAAAGGCCTCGATAAGCTCATCTGTCTTCTCCTTTGTGCCCTCTGCGGCTATCAGCTCATTGAGGTTCAGCATCTCCACCCAGCCCTGCTCAAAGCCCGCTCCGATGTCGTTGCCGTGTACGTTCCCGCTGACTGCCTGCTCTATCCTCCTGCCCTGCAGCATCGCTTCGCAGGCCCCAACAATGTAGGGCTCCCAGTTGATGCGGCAGCTTATAAGCGACGAGGTGGGCGCAATGTCTGTCATGCTCTGATTGTAGCCCACATGGCAGACGTTCTTCTTCGAGAGCACCTCCTCACAGGCCACTGCCGGGCCGGTGGTGTCTGAGTGCTGGGATATTACCACACAGCCGTCATCTATGAGCCGGAGGGCGCATTTCTTCTCAACGGCATAGTTGGACCATGTGTTGGTGTAGCACACCTCCATGACTGCCGTGGGGCATACCGAACGGGCCCCCAGCAGAAAGGCAGTGTAGCCGGAAATGACCTGCGCATTGGGAAAGGCCGCCACATAGCCCAGCCGGGCTTCGCCGGCGGTGATCTCGCCCCGCTCTATCATCTCGTTGAGCTTCATGCCCGCCACAGCACCGGAGATGTATCTCCCCTGATATATCTCCCCCATGAAGGTGTGATAGTTCTCGCAGAAGGGCTCGTCGTTGGCATTGCCGCAGGCGGCCTGACAGAACTGTGTCTCCGGGTGGAGAGCGGCTATCCGCTTGGCAGTCTCGCCGTAGCCGTAAGCTGTGGTGAAGATAATATCGCAGCCCTCAGCTATCAGCTGGCCGATAGCTTCCTCCGCATCATTCTCCCGGATATTGGTCCTGACGAATATCTGAGCATCACTGCCCAGCTTCTTTTCCGCCGCCTTCTGCGCCTTGATGAAATTTGCAGTGTACGGAGTGACATCATCGCTGTCATAAACAAAGCCCACTCTTATTTGCTGCTTTGATTTGTCCCGGCTGAGGAATGCCAGCCGCAGCACAGCTCCCGCTGAAATGAAGATCACCGCAGCTATCAGGGTGCTGATGATATACTTTTTGCCGGTCATTTATCCCCACCCCGCTTTCCGTAAATGCGCTCAATGTCTATGCTGCCGTCCCGGATAAGCTCCAGCATTATGTCTGCCATTTTCGGGTCGAACTGAGTGCCCCTGCAGCGCTCCAGCTCCTTTACCACATAGTCAAAATCCAGCTTTTTCCTGTAAACACGGTTGGCTGTCATAGCATCAAAGGCGTCCGCTACGCCGATTATCCGCCCGTAAAGGGGAATGTCATCCCCTGAAAGGCCGTGCATATAGCCCTTGCCGTCATAGCGCTCGTGGTGGTACAAAGCGCCGTCCACCACATTCTCTATCAGTGTGAAATCCTTCAATATCTCCCCGCCCCGCACCACATGGGTCTTCATAACGGCGTATTCCTCGTCCGTCAGGCGGTCAGGCTTATTGAGAATCCTGTCGGGTATGCCTATCTTTCCGATGTCGTGGAGCAAAGCCGCCTTCCGGAGATTTTCCCGCTCCTCTCTTGACATACCCAGCCGCTCCCCTATCATCACTGCGTATTCCGACACTCTCTGGGAGTGCTGGCTGGTGTTCTCGTCCTTGGCGTCAACGGTCTTGGCTATGGCAAGGATAGTCTCATTGCCCATTTGTATCTGCTTTTCCGCCAGCTCAAGGTGCTGCTGCTGTATCATCAGGGTGTGCTGCATACGCCCCCTTGCCACGAACCATGTCAGCCATACGATAGCCAGCGCAGCCACCAGCAGCATATAGACGATGAACCAGCTGTTATCGTAGATCTCCTTCTCCTTGCTGAACCGGTAGACAGTCTGCTCCAGCACCTGAGAGCGGTTGCCGTCCAGTACGCTCAGCCTGAAGGTATAGTCGCCCCCGGGCAGGTTGGTGTAGGTAATGGAATCCAGCTCATTTTGCAGCACCACCGTCGGCTCAGGGTCGAAGCCCTCTAAATAGTAGCTGACGTAGGGGTTCTCATTGGAGAAATTCACCACCTCCGGGAAAATCTCCAGCCTGCCGGTGCCTCTCGGAACAGTCACCTCTCCGCCCCGCTCTACAGCCTGCTGTTTTCCGTCCAGCTTGATATTTGACAAAAGCAGACGGTAGGAGCGCTTCTTGGAGGAATAGGAGCCCATTTCCATTTTGTAAACGCCGCTGTCGCAGGAGAGATAGAGCCTGCCGTTCTCGTCGCAGTGGTTCCATGCGTTGGCTGTCAGAGAGGCGCTCATGCCCCTGTTGGAATCCAACAGCTCATAGTTCATGTCCTTGGTGTTATTGATAACATCTGACTCGTTCACCACATATATGCCCGCACTGCTCAGCACGAACAGCTTTCCCTGCCCGTCGGACCATATATCATAGTTGTTGGTGTAGGGAAAATTGGTAACGCTGGCGATATTATAGCTGCTGTCCATGATGCAGAGGGCATTGCTGGTGACAATGAGGGTGTGCTCACCGTCGGAGCAGCCGAACATTCTGAGTATCACCCCGGAGGAAAGGCCGTCGTACCTTGTGAGGGTGCGTGTCACAGCGCCGTTTTTCACCACAGCGATGCCGTCGCCGTCAGTGCCGGCAAGTACAGAGCCGTCATTCAGCTCAAGCAGGCTGAGTATCATGGCATTGGATAAGCCGTCGCCGTATTTGAGGGTCTTGCTGATGCTGCCCTTTTCGATAAAGGACATTCCGGAGTCTCCCGCTGCGGCTATGCAGCCGTTTTTCATCTCCATAGCCACTCTTGCCCGGTTGCCGAAGGTGCCGTCCTCCTGATCGAAGACCTTTACAGTCATATCCGGCTTAACCATAACAAGGCCCATGCCGTAGGTGCACAACCAGAGGTTGTTTTCAGAATCCCGCCTGATGCAGCGTATCCTGATGCCGTCAAACATATGAGTGAGCTCATTCGTCACCTGCTTGTGGGTGGAAATATCCGCCGCATCAAGGCCAAGGTCGGTGCCGAAATAGATCTGGCCGTTCCACTCCTCCACAGAGTTCACCACCTTGTTCTCAAAGCCGTAGACCCTGTAAAGGTCGGTAAAGGGCGATTCCGAGAGCCTCAGCAGCCCCAGCCTTGAGGAGGTGAACCACAGGTTGCCCTGATAGTCGATAGTCATGTTGTCTATGGAATTGTTGAAGCTGCCGGTGTTGATAGCATAGTATCTGTTGGAGGTGTCCAGCATACCCACACCGTTGTCAGCGCAGAGAAAGCCCCTCCCATCCTCCGAAAAGGTGACGGACTGTATGCTGTAGAGCTCCCCCGGCTTGAACACAGAGGTCTGCCGAAGCCTGCCCCCCTCCACCTTATAGATATACATATGGTCCTCAGAGGTGCCTGCATAGAGCAGGCCGCTGCTGTTGAAGGTGCAGCAGTTATAGGTCTCTGAACCTGAGGAGAGCTCTTTGGTGTCAAGTATCTCGCCGCCGCCCATGAGGAACAGGCGCCCGTCGGAATCCACCACTGCGGCGTGGCCCTCATCATCAGCTGTCAGGGTCGTGGCATAATGCACCCTGTCTATGACATTCTTTATCTTCAATCCTCCGCTCAGGCTGATGACTGCCATGCTCTCGGTGGTGCCGATATAGTAATCGCCGTCAGAGGTCTGGGTTATGCAGCGCACCGAATCAGATGGAAGACCGGTCGCCTTGTCCACCACGCTGGAAACAGTCTCGTTGATGCTTATGGAAAGGCCGTTATCGTTGGTGCCTATCCACAGGCGGCCCTCGTCGTCGCTGTAAAGGCAGTTCACATTGCGCACAGAGCTGTATTCGTTCATGTGCCGGAACTCCCTGCCGTTGTAGCGGTAAAGCCCCGCATAGGTTCCTATCCAGAGTATGCCGTCCTTGGTCTGGGCTATGTCGTTGGCCTCTCCGCAGGGCAGGCCGTTGTCGCTGCTGTAGACGGTGTGGATATAGTCGCTGTAGTCTGTCAGCTCACTTTCATATTCCGCCGACGCCGGCAGTGCAGGCACCATTCCGGCGGTGAGCACCAGACAGAGCAGTACAGAAAAGGCCTTGGCAGCAGCGCCCTTGTTCCCGGAGGAGGTATCTTCTTCGTCGGGCTCTGAATGCCCGCCTCTCTTGCGCAGAACGTACTGCCGGAGCTTCAGCACACCGTAAAGGCCGAAAAGCGTGAGTATCTTATCAAGGAAATCCACATAGAACTCCCCGATGATATAGCAAAGCCAAATGGGGACACCCTCCTCCGAAAGCTTGCCGATAACACCGTCGCCCCAGATATTGTTGGTGCGCCCGGAGTATAAAATGACATTCAGCGGCACAGTGGCGCCGATCGTCGCCAGCGTACACAGCACTGAGGCAGTCAGGGTGCCGAAGACGGTCTCAAACTGCTTCTTCTGAGCGCATCGGCCCACCACAAAGGCAATAGAGATGCTGGTCACGGAGTAGGCAAAGGTGACGTGGTTGGTGAACCCGTAAACGATATTATTTGAGACCCCCACTATCGCCCCGCACACCGGCCCGAAATTGATAGAGGTGAGCACAGTGCCGAAGCAGTCCAGCCACATGGGGAGCTGCAAACGGTCAGACAAAAGCCGCCCTCCCAGATTGAGGAGCATACAGACCAGAACAAACAAAGTGACCTTGATATTGATCTTATTTTTCATAGGCATCGACCTTTTCAAACGATTATCCGGCAGCCCTGCAAAGCGAAACCGCCGGGCGCAGACAGCACTTATACCATTATAGTTATTTTAACAGACATCAACTAATTTGTCAATGTTTTGCAATTATGTCCTGAACTTTTTTCTCTCTCCCCAGCCCGACCCTCAGCAGGGCGGAGAAGCAGGCCGGCCAAGGAGATCACCCGCTCAAAAGTTTTGTGAATTAATTATGAATATAATCCGTACTCCCTTGACAACAGCATCAGGATATGCTATAATAATAGGGCTGATTGATAAGCGCTGCTAGCTCAGCTGGATAGAGTGACTGGCTACGAACCAGTAGGTCAGGGGTTCGAGTCCCTTGCAGCGCGCCAGTGCAATTACGTGCTTTGATAAATTTCAAGGCGCGTATTTTTTTGTGAATTATTAGCGTTTGGCCACGTTTTGGCCACGTTTTTCAAAAAAAATAATCAAAAGCGGGCTTTACTGTCAGGTTTTTCGACAGTTTAAAGCCCGCTCTTTTTTCTATCTTAGTCCGCTTTTTTCTTTGTTTCGTTTATGTCTATGACTTTTGCATTCTTTCTTAGAATAACGTCCGCTATGCATTCCGCCGAGCGCGAATCTGCCTCTTTGATGATATGGGAGTAAATGTCGCTTGTTGTGCTAACTTTGCTATGTCCTAAGCGTTTACTAATGCTTACGCTGTCAACGTTATTGAAATATAAAATACTGGCCATTGTGTGCCGGAAGGCGTGGGGGTTGATGTGCGGCAGCTTGTAACGCTCTGAAAAGCTGTCAAGGTAGCTGTTTACTGTGTCGGGGTGCATGGGCTTTCCGACGTTTCCGGTTTTCTCTTGAAAGAATAGGTAATTTGTAAAGTTCCATTGATCGCCGTAATTGTGCATTTGAAGCAGATACCATTTGCGATAGTCTTTCAATAAAGCCATTGTTTCGGGCGGCAGCGTTACAAAGCGGTCGCTTTCTTCTGTTTTGGTGCTTTCTTCATATATCCCTCTGTCGGGAGCATAAAGCAGATTGTTGCAAATATGTATGCGGTTGTTCTTCCAGTCGATAACGTCCCATTTCAAGCCGCATATTTCGCCGCGCCGCGCTCCGGATATAAGCAGCAGATGAACCAGCACACGCCATTTCAGCGGCTCTTTCTCCAAGCTGTCCCTTATTGCTTCGACCTCTTCAATCTGAAAATAATTTGCAGTATGGGGCTTTACCTTTGGCGGGGTCGCTTTACGTGCGGGGTTATAGGGTATCAACAATTCTTTGTCGGCTTGGTCAAGTACTGTTGAAATAAAGCGGTGATATTCAAGTATCGTTTTGTTGGAAAATGGTGTGTTGTCTTTTGTGATTATAAAGAGCTTGCTTAAAGGCATTTCAAACAGGCTTGCAATGGCCTGCGCCTTGTCCGCGTTAATGCTCCCGCCGTTGCATACCGTTGAAAGCGTATTGCTTGCTATGCCCGCTAACTCTGCGGCCATTTTGATAGTCAAGCCCTTTTCTTTTAAAATGGCCTTTATATCTTCCCGCGCTTTCGCTCTTCCCGGCTTTCGGCGTATTCCGGGCTTTGATAGTACCTCATAGAAATTATTAAGCTGCTGCGGTCTGATCTCGGCTATCTTCAAATGTCCTATATGCTCATTTATCAAGGGCAAAAACATTCTATAAATTGTCAATGTACTGTGTTTTACGCCCGCTCGCTCTTTCAGCCTAATTACATATTCCGCATACTCCGCGAAAGACTGCCGCGTATCGCCCGCCAAACCGCGCTTGCACTTTTCCTCAAACTCAACAGCGAATTTGTTTAAAGCCTTTTGGTTCTGCTTTTCGGTCTTGTTGGGGTCTGGCTTAAAGGTAGCCGTATATTTCGGCAGTTCTTTGCCGTCCGGGGCATATCCCTTGAATACGCGTATCTGATAAGATGTGATAACGCCGTCTTTGTTCTTTCGTGCTCTGATACTGGCCATTAGATCAAGTCCTTTCGTGGTAATATTGACACACAAAGGGCTTTATGTTATAATCTAAGTGCATTATATAGCATAGTCGCTCTTTGGTGATTGTGTTTCAAGCCTGCTTGTGAATTGTATTCATGAGCAGGCTTTTGTTTATTCGGCAAACCGCCGAGCCTGCGGGAACGCTGGGCGCGTGATCGGGAAAGTAAAGCCCGCTTTGCAGCTTTGCCGTCAGATGTCCGGGCGCGGTGCTTCACGTTCCAGCAGCCTTGAAGCCTGCTCTATGATTGCTTGCGTTCTTCTGAATTAGAAGCGTGAGCGGGCTTGCACGCCTGCCGGGCGTATGATCAGGAACGTTAAAGCCCTCTCGGTGGGTTTAGGCTTGTTCAGTCGGGAATGCATTATCAGCGTTAATAACATTATTTAGGCTGATTTTTATATGTTCTTCATTATCTTTGCGTAAAGCCTCGAGGTTTTCATGTTCATCAAAAATACTTATGATCTTTTGAAAAATAGTTGCTGCTTCATATTGTGACAGCTTCAATTCCTTTTCAAGTTTAGCTATTTTCTGAATTTCACCCACCAAGTAATGGTTTTGTTCATACAGTTCAATCAATTCCCTTGCATTTTTTGAAATAGTAGTACAATAAAACACAATTTCATTGAAATATTCGGAGGCTAACAGTTTACTAAGTATGTTATCATTAAATATTTGATGTTCTGTTGTCAAGGTTTTTTCTATCTTTTCTATACTCTTATTATCTTCTTCATTTTCTTCTTTGATTTCATTAGCGAATTCTGCAATTATATCCATTATGTTCATTTTGCTTTCTTCATTAGATCGTAAAGAAATAATGGCCTTTGCCGCCTCTTCGGTCAGCCCGAGCGTTTTGCAAATATCACTCATAGCAAGCTGTAAACAAGTGCTTTCTCCTGTGAGATAGTCAAGGGATATTTCAAGGTTGCAATGTTCTTTAAAATAGTTCTTGTATAAATATACCTGTTCAACTGTGGGTGTTCTTTTCTCTTTTTCAATATTCGAGATCGTCGGATATGAAATATTAAGCAGCTTTGCTAATTCTCTGATAGTATAATCTTGCTTGTGATTATAGTCTTTTTTTCGCAGATTGGCATAATTAGCGCCAAATCCCGGTATATAGGTTAAATTAATCTGTGATTTATTAGCCATAATGCAAACCCTCTTTTTATAATGCTAACAAATAGTGTACTTGTTATCTAAAGTTAAAAGATTATTTCTTGTATTGACTTTGACAGCCCTAAATGATATAATATTGCTAACAACAACAAAGTTTGTTAATGCAATTATTATAACATGATAACTTGTTGTTGTCAAGCATTTTCTGAAAGAAGGTGAAATAATGTCGGGTGCTGAAATAAAGCAGTTAATCAAAGAAGCAGGCTTAAAGTGCTGGCAGATTGCCGAGCGTTTGGGAATAACAGACGGTAATTTTTCGCGCCGCCTCAGAAAGCCGTTTTCGGGTGAAGAGGTTGAACGCATAAAGGCAATTATTGCCGAGCTAAAGGAGCCATAAAGAAAACCGCCCGAACGCGCCAACGTCCGAGCGGTAAAGCGGGCATGAGCAAGCCCGCTGCATGAAAACCACGTCAAATAGTTTCCGCTCTTATTTTACCATAATCGGGGCGGAAATGCAAGCCCTTTTGGGAGAATGGGAGGTATTATCTTGAATAACATAGAAATAAGCCGCGCTGCTCCGCGTATGCGTACAGTTGCACAAGTCCGGCGCGAATATCCGGATTTACAACTTTCTGACCGCTATTTGCGTTCGCTTGTGCGCGAAAACAAAATAGTAGCTATTCACATAGGCGCAAAGACACTTATAAACCTTGACAGCCTTTTCGGCTTTCTGAACGGAGAAAGCGGGGCGGCGAAATGATAGTAACTGAATCTATGGCTTTGATTCTGTCAGCCTTGCAGACCGGAGAAAGCAACGCCGTTAATGCTAAGACTTTGTGCAGGCTATGTAATATTGATGATAGAACCGTCCGAGCCATTATTGAAAAGCTTAGACGTTCGGGCAAAGTGATATGTTCCGGAAATCAAGGGTATTATTACCCGGGTACTGCTTCAGAGTTGGAAAGATATATAAGGCGAATGAACAGCCGCATTAGATCGGGGCGAGCTTGTATAAAGCCTGCTGAAATAATGCTTGAAAAATGGAGAGAGGGCGGTTATAATGGCTGAAAAGCGAATGTTTGCTAATAGCGTTGTAGATAGTGACAGATTTCTTGAAATGCCTATAAGCTCGCAAGCCCTATATTTTCATTTAGGTATGAAAGCAGATGATGACGGCTTTGTGAGCAGCCCTAAGAAGATCGCGCGCGTGCTGCGCTGCTCTGATGATGATTTGAAAATGCTAATAGCCAAAAACTATATAATACCGTTTGACAGCGGAGTAGTAGTTATTACAGATTGGAATATAAACAATAAACTCCGCGCAGATAGGCGAAAGAAAACGATTTGTATAAATGAGCGGGCTTTACTTGCCCAAGACAAAAGCGGCCGTTATTTATTAGGCGGTGAAGAGTTGGCGGTCAGTTGTCAGTCAAATGACGGTCAACAGGCAGACGAAAGCCCGCGCAGTATAGAAGAGTGTAATATAGAAAAGAATAGTTTATTAGAGCGTGAGTGTAGCGCAGACGCGCCCGCACGCGAGCAGTCAAAAGCATATGGTGAATATAACCGGGTACACCTTACAGATTTAGATTATAGCGGGCTTGTAAAAGAATTTGGTGAAGATTTACTAAAAGCCTACATCAAGCGAGTTGATCTATATTGTCAGTCTAAAAACAAGGAGTACTCTGACTACTGCGCTGTTATAAGGGCTTGGATAAAAGAGGACAGAAACAAACCGGGCTTTGATGAACATAGAAAGCCGAGCTATGATATTGACGAATGGAGCGAATGGGCTGAAAACCTCGATATTGCAAGCCACGTAAACAGGAAGTAAACAAAGGGGGGGAGTATTGTGGGTAAGAAAAAAAGAAAGCTCAGGCAGCAGCACAAAAGGAAATATAAACAAAGCAGCGAAAAGCTGCTCACGCGCCCGGGTATAGTAGAGAATTACGAATTAGTCAGCGTGCATGTTTCGGCTAACCTGCTCGAAAGTCAACTCACCAGTAAAGAAATTGAAAAATATAAAAAACTCGGCATTTTTATAGATTTATAATCATAAATGCGTATAATATGCTGTTTTTCATTTCTTTTCAATAAAATATCCCAAAGGTGGGGGTCTACGTGCGCGCGTGGAATCCTAAAAAGCACTTGCACGCGGTTCTTTAAAAACAGAGTAGAATTTTTTGACCGGGGGGGTTATCCTGCGTAAAGCAAACATATAGCGGGCTTGTGCGCCTGCTGTGTGTTTGCTTTGATATTTGTCAGCCCTGCCGCTTTGCCGCGTTCCAGCGGCCTTGCCGCCTGCTCTGTGCCGTCCTGTGGTGCTGCGCCTGATGTCGGCAGGC
>CADBTF010000153.1 GCA_902797485.1 uncultured Ruminococcus sp.
ACTCATTATACATCTTCCTTTTAACAATGCTGGTGCCGAAAAAGCGGCACAAGAACATTATATCAATTTTCAGCCAAATTGTCAACCGGAAGTGTTTGGTGAAAAAATATACTGCAAGGCAGCACCGCACAGCTTATGCACGGTGCTGCCTTTATCAACGGTCAGTTGTTGCCGAAGGCAAGCCTGACCTTTTCTTTGGTCTTGGCGTGGGCGCTGGACCTGCCGGTGATGACCACCTCTGTGCTGCGCTTGTCCAGTGTGCCGGTGCGCATTTTTGAGGCGAGCACCTGATAGGTGAGCTCTCTCAGCTTGTTGAGGGGAGCACGCACTCCCAGATTGGTGTAGGCTATGCTCATCAGCTCCTCAATGGCTTTGCCGGTCAGCCTGATGGATACTCCGCACTCCTCACCGACTGAATCAGCCTTTTCTATGATAAGGCGGCGCATATCCTCCTTGGAGAGCTTGTGGAAGTTGATAGCCAGTGCCATACGCCCTGCCAGCTCCTCCAGCATTCCCTGAGCGATCATGTCGTCGATGGTGATGTCGTTGTAGAAGCAGTCCTCCGGGTCGGTGAGCTCGTCGTCGTCGGAAAAGATGCGTCTCATGGCCTCGCCGTTCTCACGCTTTTTGTCTCTGATCTTCTGGAAGGCTCCCATGAGCACGAACATGGTGTGGTTGGTGTCGATAGTTATGTCATCGTTCTCGCTGTCCTTGCCGTCGGTCTCGGCACCTTCTATCAGCGTGAGCAGGTTAGCCTGCACTGCTGCGTTATGGTCTGTGCCGCTGGAGCCGATAGAGGGGATAAACACCTTGTCTGCCTCGTCCAGAAAGCAGATGCCGGCACCCAGCGGGAGACCGCTTTGGGGCTGGCTGTCACGGTAGATAGCGGTTGCGATGCGGTCAATGTTATTGCCCTTGTAGCCATATTCGGAGATGTGGCTCAGGTCCTGCTGAACTACTGGGATAGGAACACTGTGCTGCTTGAAAAAGTCTCTGACAGCTCTGTAGAACTCGGTCTTTCCCATGCCGCTGGGAGCGGTGAGCAGCCAGCTTGGCGGATTATACTCTCTGCCGGCAGAAAGGCTCTCTGCATAGTCATAGACTAAATACACAGCCTTTTCCAGCTCGTCGTCCTGCCCGATGATGCGGCTGCGGCAGTAGTCATAGAGGTCGGCGGCGGTAAAATCGAGAGTGAAGGACCTGCGTTCCTGCGAATAGCCGTTTTCGTTGAGGCAGTAGACGCAGTTGAGCCCGGAATCATTCAGCAGGCGAATGGCAAGCTCGTACTTATCGCTTTCACAGCGCTGGAAGTATACGGTCTGGTCAGGGCGTGCTTCCACCCTGAGTCTGTTGAATGCCATGGAGAGGCTTTCAAAGGTCTGCTCCTCGCTGTCGGTCTTATAGAACAGGTATTTTCTGCCGGAGTTTCTGGAGCGCCTGAATGTGACCGTTGACTCGGAGTTCTGGGCGAGGGAGCATTGCTTGACGAGATCGTAGTGTTCGTCCATGAAGCGCTGCAGGGGGTAGGGGCGGGGCTTTTTGTCATAGATCTCCACAAAGATTATGGCGTCATCTTCCAGCGCCAGCTGGTCGATGCCCCCCTTAAAGACCTTGACCCTCCTGCTCTCGGAGTTGGCAGCCAGTGTTTTTACGGTGCTCTGGTATGTGTCGTAGTCAAGCACCAGCATGGCTTCGCACCTGTCGTTGAATGTGTTCATGTAGCTGTAGAAGTAGTCGTTGAGTCTTTCAGCTGCACACTTGGGGCAGAAGCAGTCACCGTTTTCACGGCGAAGTATCTTAGGCTCGGAGATCAGGCTCTCCCGGCACCTCCTGCAATTTGTGTCCTTGAGATCGATAATGAAATCCATAGTATCATTTCCTTTCTGCTCTTGGTTTTGTTTTTGCTATGGCTTCATTATACACCGCAAAATCAGAAAACCTTCCGGAGGGCAGCGGAAAACAAAAAAACAAAAGCGGCTCAAACCACGCAGCTGCGTGCTTTGACCGCTTTATAAAAGCTTTTTGAAAATTATTTTTTTGCAGGCTTGTCAGGTCTGTTTCCGCCGTTTTGCTTCGGCTTTCTTCTGCGGGCAAAGACCTCCTCCGGGTTCTGGACCATTTCGGTCTCGTCGTCCTCGTCGTATTCCTCGTATTCCTGCTCTGCTTCTTCCTCGTCATAGTTTGCATTTTTCTTGCCGAAGGGCTTCATGATGAGGATATATTCGATAGCTACAGCCGCCGCTGCTGCCAGCACAGCTAAAGCTATCATAAAGGTTCTGCCGGTGGTGTTCTCTTTGACCTCTGCGGCGCTGGATACCTCAGCCGCTGAGGATACCGCATCAGCAGGGGCGATAACGAGCTTGAACCTGAGCTCCTTGCCGCTGTTGTACTTGACTACCATTTCAGTTTCGCCGGCTTCCAGCAGTGAGAGAGCCCCCTGCTCATACACAGCAAGCTTTGCGTCAATTAACTTAACAGACTTAACATTTTTGGAATCGGGTACATTCAGCTCCGAGAGCATCATGGGCAGGCTGCCCAGCTTAACGTTTATTACCGGCAGCTCCTTGGAGCTTTCGTCCTGGGATTCCTCCGGCTTGCTCTCCTCTGTGGGTACCTCGTCCTGATACTTGACTATGCCGTTCTGGATATTGTTGGGAACGTCCAGCAGGTCTGTATCCTCCAGCTTCTCGACAGAGACATAGATAACAGAGGAAGTCATTTTCTTATCGGTGATCTTAAAGTGCATAGTTGAATAGGTGCCGATAAAGTCTGTGCCCTTGGTATTGATATAGCTGAAGGTATAGGAGCCCTCCTTGCTTTCCTCAGAGGGCTGCCCTCCGATAGCCCCTGAGTTGATGAGGCTTCCGGTCATTTCCATAAGAGAGCTGTCATACTCCACCTTTATGGTGGCGCTGGAGATAAGCTGGTCGGGGGTGATATTCAAGGTGACGTCAAACTCATCGTCCTTGATCTCACCGATATTCAGAAACACCTGAGCGGGTTTAATCACTCTGTTGGTGGTGGTCTGTGTTTCAGTGTTTACAGTGGCAGCGGTGGTCTGGGTGGCTGTCTGCCAGGTCTGCTGTGCGGTAGTTGTTTCCGGGGTAGTATAGGTAACAGGGGCCTGGGTCACAGCTGGGGTCTCGCTGGCGCTGGTCTCCGCAGGCCCCGGCTGTTCACTTTCATCAGCGGAGGACACCGAGTCGCTGCTCGATTCAGATGATTCGGGAGCTTCGGGCTCGGCAAAGGCGCTAAAAGCGGTGCATACTGCAATAGCAGCGGCAGCCAGTACTGCAGCAAATCTACGGGCTTTCAATCGACCGCCTCCCTTCATGTAGTTTTCCTTTGCTTCTATTATATTACATCACCCGGGTTTTGTCAAGGGCAGATGTGCATACGAAAGAAAGCTGCCGCCTTAAAGCTCTGTGCAGAACTCTACTTTTTTGCCTTCAAGTATCATATTGGTGGTCCGGACGGCGCACATCTTTCCGCACATGGAGCAGGTATGGCGGTCTGCGGGAGGGGTGCTCTCGAAATACTCTCTTGCCTTTTCGGGGTCAAAGGCGATCTTGAACATATCCTCCCACTCTACCCTGTGGCGGGCCTCGGCCATGGCGTTATCCTTATCTCTTGCGTGGGGAACGCCCTTGGCGATGTCGGCGGCGTGGGCGGCGATCTTTGCTGCTATGATGCCCTCCTTAACGTCGTTTACGTCCGGCAGGCGAAGATGCTCGGCGGGGGTAACGTAGCAGAGGAAATCAGCGCCGCTGGCAGCAGCGATAGCTCCGCCGATAGCGGTGGTGATATGGTCATAGCCGGGGAAGATGTCTGTGACAACCGGCCCCAGCACGTAGAATGGGGCATTATGGCAGAGGCGCTTTTGCAGGCGCATATTAGCTTCGATCTCATTCATAGCCATATGGCCCGGTCCCTCGACCATTACCTGAACATTTCTCTCCCAGGCACGCTCTGTCAGGTGGCCCAGCTCGATAAGCTCGGAGATCTGCCCGGCATCGGTGGCGTCGTCGATGCAGCCGGGGCGCAGAGCGTCGCCAAGGCTGATAGTAACATCATACTCATAAAGGATATCCAGCACCTTATCG
>CADBTF010000154.1 GCA_902797485.1 uncultured Ruminococcus sp.
AATGCGTCCACACGGAAGCTCTTTGGATATGATTCAAACGGCAATGTGATAAACAGCAGCAGTCAGGCGGGAGCCGGCGGAGCAGGTAATGGCACAGTCAACGCAAACAGCTCCGGAAATGCTTCGGCGAACAGGGGTGCAGGCTCGAATATCCCTAAGAATAATCAGGGTATAGTAAATGCCGGTGCCGGCTCAGAGTTGCCAAAGAATAATCAGAGCATAGTTGATGCCGGTGTTGGCACCGGCGCAGGAGCAGGTGCTTCTGTGAATAGTCAGAGCATCGGCAGTGCAAGAGCAAGCGGAAGCGGCAGCGCTTCTGCCGGAGCAGTCACAGGTGTCAGGGCTAATGACCAAAGCAAAGGAAATTCCGGCAGGGGCCCCGGAGCGGCTAATGCAAACAGCTCCGGTAATCAGAGAAAGCAGCCAAAGCCCAGAACTGATTTCTCCAATCTCTTTGGAGCGGGCTATCAGAATTCCGGGAATGTATCTGCAAACAACAGGCAAGGCGCAAATATCCCTAAGAATAATCAGGGATTGGCTAATGCCGGCACAGGAGCCGGAGCGGAAAGCGCTCCCGGTAATGCAGGCACAGGCAGTGCAGCCGGAAATGCAGATGCGCCAAAGTTCTCGGCGCCAAATCCTAACCAGCGCCGATTCCCGCAGAACCAGGCCTCACAAAGGCTCTTTGGAATGGATTCCTCCGGGAATGTTACCAACAGCGGCAGTCAGGGAACAGGCAGCGCCGGTGCAGGAAATGCCGGAACGGCAGGAGCAGCGGCTCAGGGCCAGCAGGCTCCCAAGAGGCCTCCTGACCCGGCGATGCAGAGAATATTGGGGCGGTACAACCAAGGAAATAATAATACAAGCAGCAGTCAGAGCGGACGTCGGGCGCCTCGTCCATTGGACCCGGAAGTTCAGAAGCTCTTTGATGATGCTGCTAAGGAAAGCACCGGAAACGGTCAGCTCCCTCAGAATCAGAACCGCCCGCAGGACCTTGAGAGGGCCAACCGTGAGCTTGATGCTATGATGAGGGCTGTCGGACAGGACCCTGAAACCATTGATTTTAACAACAGGGTTGAAAACGAGATCGCCAAGGACGAAAAGCGAGCTCGCGGCGAATACGTTTCCAATACTGATGAGCCGATCAACATTCCGAGCTCCTTCTATGAGACTCCAAAGCTCGGAAAGGAAATTACTGATGCTCTGCCTTATGACAGCAACGGTGAGCTGAAACGGACGAATGAGCGGTATGAGTCATACAGGGCCGCAAGAGCGCTCCAAAACGGCGAAGCGGCTCCCGAAGAGCCCAAGGTCGGTCACAGCTACTATTCACAGCAGCTGCAGCAGCCTGATGCAACAGGCAGTCAGTCCGGCGGAACAGTAACCAACCCGGCAGGCAGCCAGCCGAGCGGAACAGCCGCTGACCCGATGGGCACCGCAGGGACCGCCCCAAGGAGACAGGGCAACAACAAACTCCCGCCTCCCGAAAGGCCGGGAAGCAGAAACGGTAAAAAATAATTCACGAAAGGAGAACGGGCAATGAGACTGATACCCGGAAAAACCAAAGTCAAAATTGAATTATTCCGTGGGATCACTCTCGGAGATATTATAGTCGGCGCTGTTACGCTGGGCTTGGTGGCGCTTGTTCTCCTTTCTACTATTCCGGGAAGAGTGTATATCTCGGTGGGAGTTCTCGCTGTGGGTATACTGCTCATTTTCAGGATAGATTCAATGCCGAATTACCGGCTGATAATGAATCTGCTCAAGTATCTTGCTTATCCAAGGCGCTTTTGGAGGACCTTTACCGACAAGCACCTTATCTCCAGCAACACCGAGGCCAACAAGGGCGACCATTGGAAGGACTTTTTCTCGGAAAAGTATGAGCCCGATGAGGACGATTCTCTCAGAGGCAGCATAGAGAAGATAATGGACGAGAAAAAGCTCAGAAAGGAAGAGGATAAACGCCTTGCCAGTGAGGACATCACCGACGAGGAAAAGAATGAGATCTGGCAGAACCGCAAGGAAAGAGAAAACGCCGAGGCAAAAAAGAAGGAGGAAAGCAAGGACACTACCTCCGCCAAGGGTGACAGAGATGTTGACGAGATAATGCCCTTTACCGGCATCAGTGACGGCTTTATCGAGTATAACGGAAAATACTACGGCACCGTTATCGAGATCGACCCTGTAGAGTTCCGTTTCTTCAGCCAGCTGCGCAGAGATGCTTCTATCGAAAACTGCTTAGGCAAGATAATGCGCTCTCTTAAACTGGATTATTCTGCCAATATCATCAAGATCGACAGACCGATCATATATGACAGATATCTTGAAAAGGAATACGATAAGCTCGACGAGTTAAAGGCCTCCTACGAAAAGGGGCTGCTGACAGAAGACGAGCTTAAAAGCCGTGTAGAGATACAGTATGACCGCATTAACGCAATGCGGGATATTTGCTTTGAGAACAAAGTTATACAGCCCTTCTATTATTTCGCACTTTTCAACATTGACAAGCGCCAGCTGGTGATAGACACGGATTCAGCTATCTCTGCCCTTGAGCAGGGTGAGCTGACGGTCCGAAGGCTGGAGGCAGATAAGGAGCTGGCTGTATTCCTGAAATATACCAACTCTCTGGATTTTGACGAGCGTGAGGTCGATAAGATAGCCCCCAAGGACTACGCTAAGTGGGCTATGCCTGAGAGCCTTAATTTCACCACCAGACGTGCGGAGATAAACAAGATCATCACCCACCAGATGCGTGTTGTGGGCTACCCCTCCGACGTGGGCGACGCATGGCTGGCGGGAGTTATGTCTGTTCCGGCGACAAAGGTCGTTGTAAATATCACCCCTATGGAGAGGACCAAGTCTATCCGTGCTATCGACCGCTCCCTGCAGGAGCTCCGTGGGCGGCTTATGAACACCGGTATCGACTCCAAGAGGATAGAGCTGGAATCTCATATCGAGACCTTGGGCCGACTGCTGGTGACTTTGCAGCAGGATAACGAAGCGCTGCTGACAGTTAATATCTATATCAGTATGTTCGATGCGGTAAAGACTACCGAGTGGGGCAGAGGAGAAGCCGTTAAGGATTCTTCGCTGGCGGTAATTGCAGATATGAAAAAGACAGTCCGCAGGATATGGCACGAAACAGGCATGAAGCTCAGCACTATGGATTATTCCCAGCTGGAAGCGTTTATCGGCTCGCAGGTGTCCGGATATGACCCGCTGCTTGCTGACGGGCGGCCTATGCCTGCAAATACCATAGCCGCTATGTACCCTTGGATATATGCCCATGTTTCCGACGAGGGCGGTATCCGTCTCGGCTCACAGGACGGGGTCCCGGTATTTATTGATTTCTTCCGCAGAGACTCCGAGAGAGTAAACTCCAATATGGTAATTATCGGTAAATCCGGTTCCGGTAAATCCTACGGCACCAAGGCCCTGCTTACGAATATGGCCTCTGATGATGCCAAGATATTTATTCTTGACCCTGAAAATGAATACACCGAGCTGGCTCACACCCTCCACGGAAAGATCATAAATGTGGGCAATGCCAAGTACGGCAGGCTTAACCCATTCCATATCATCACCACCCTTGAGGACGACGAGGCCGGCGGGGACAGCTACGGCACTGGCTTCTCGGCGCACCTGCAATTCCTGGAGGAGTTCTTTAAGCAGATACTTCCGGATATTGACAAGGAGGCTCTGGAGTATCTCAACTCTATGGTGGAGCGGCTTTATACCAATTTTGGCATTACCATGGAAACTGACCTTTCCAAGCTCACCCCCGCAGACTACCCGATCTTCGATGATCTATACGATATAGTTCTTGAGGACTTCCAGCGCACCAAGAACGACTACCTGAGAAACCTGCTTCAGACCCTTATGAATTACGTTTCAAAGTTTGCCACCGGCGGACGCAATGCCAATATCTGGAACGGGCCTTCCTCTATCACCACTGAGGAGAATTTCTCGGTATTCAATTTCCAGTCGCTGCTTTCAAACCGCAACTCTACCATTGCCAATGCTCAGATGCTGCTGGTGCTGAAATACATCGACAACGAGATCATCAAGAACCGTGATTACAACCGCAAATACGGCCTCAACAGAAAGATAGTTGTGGTTATCGACGAGGCCCATGTTTTCATAGACACCAAGTTCCCCATTGCCCTTGACTTTATGTTCCAGCTGGCTAAGCGTATCCGTAAGTACAACGGTATGCAGATAGTTATTACTCAGAACATCAAGGACTTTGTGGGCAGCGAGGAGATCGCAAGAAAATCCACCGCTATTATCAATGCCTGCCAGTACAGCTTTATCTTCGGCCTTGCACCGAATGATATGGACGACCTCTGCAAGCTCTATGAGAAGGCGGGCGGCATCAACGAGGTTGAGCAGGATCAGATCGTGACGGCTCCGAGAGGAATGGCCTTTACAGTTATGAGCCCCACCAGCCGTTCTTCCTTTATGATCGAAGTGCCCCAGACTATGGTGGATATGTTCGAGCAGCCTGATTACCACACCCACTACTTTGACGGCGACGACGGCGCTGAGGTATGGGAGAACTTTATCGCAGACAGCCGTGCAGAGCATGAGAAAAATATCGGCAACAGGATCTCCGGCTATGTCTATGACCAGCCGGAGGAAAGCGACGGCTATGAGGGCTTCACCTTCAGCGAGATCACTCCCGAGGAAGCTGATATGCTCTATGAGAGCTATGAAGCTCCCGCAAGGCCTCAGAGGGCGCCTGAATATGATATGCACCCGGAGGACGACGGCGAGGGTATTACTTTTGAGGAGGAAAAAGCCCAGCCTGCACCTGCGCAGACTGCCCCCGCTCCCCAGCCCCAGTTCCAGCCACAGACTGTGCAGCCTGTGATCGACATTGCTTCGCTTATCGCTACTATCCGCCAGGAGGTAAGGCGTGAGATGGAGCTGCAAATGGCTACCCAGCAGGCACAAATGGCTCAGCAGCCTCAGCAGGCTCAGTATACTGCGCCGGTACGCCCTGCTCCTGAGCAGACCTACCAGCCGGAGGATAACTCTGAGGAAGAACTCTATGATGAAGATGATGAGCTTTACAGTGAGGACGAGGAGGAGCTGACAGAAAGCGTTTCGGAACAGACTGCTTCCGCCGGGGAGCCGGAGGATACAGATGATTATGATGATGATCTTGATGACCTTGATGAAGAGGACGAAACAGATGACGATGACGACTCCGATGAGCTTGCTGACACCGGCGATGATGACGACGATTTAGATGATGACGACGACGAATTCACACCCAAGTTCGACATCATGGCTCTGCTGGACGAACAGCTCGACAGCTACAGCGAAATGTCCCTGGCTGAGCGCATGGACGAGATAGATGTGAACACTATGGAAATATCTCTTGATGAGCTGGCGGCTCATATCAAGGATTCGAGAAAGAAACGAGGTGCTTGATAATGGATATAAAGCTTGTGGACAGAGGCCAGGAGGGTGAGCTCATACTTACCGGCAAGCTGGATAATAACAACGCAGTGCAGGTAGGAGAGCTGTTTGTAAAGACGGCAGACAGATTCAAGAACATTACCCTGAACCTCAGCGGGCTGAAATATATTTCAAGCGCCGGCATACGTTCGCTCAAAAAGCTCTATATGAAGGTCAGGGGCAACGGCGGCGAAATGAGCATTATCAATGCCGCCCCTTATATTGAAGAAGTTCTGGAAATGATCGGATATGCGGAGATGTTTAATTTAAAATGAGACCCAAAATAAGCCTTATCAAAAAATCATTAATAAGACTATTGGCTCTGATGATGACAGTTTCGTTAGTGCCTTCTTCGCTGTGCCTTGATGCCTACGCTGCCGAGACTGAGACAACTGCGGCTGCCCGGCAGGCAGATGAGTCTGAGGAAGATGAAGAGGAAGAAGACGACTCCCCGAAAATGGAGATCTACAAAAACGGCGAGGTATATAACACTGAGATCACCACCGGAGGCGATTGGAGCGAAAGCACTGTCACCGGCTCTCTTGAGCCGCTGCTCTCTGTTGATGAAGAAGAACCCTTTTATACAAATAATATTACTGTCACTCCGGACAGCGGCCTGTATACTCTCACAGTCGCTACCGGCATAAACCCCGGCACAAGCGTTGAGTATTTTGCGATACGCTATACAGATACCCTTGGCCAGGCACAGACTAAGTATATTTTCCCCACAGCGGACCGTCAGGCTTTGGCAGACAGCTATATCAGCGGCCTGGAAGCCACCACCAGTCTGAGAAACTGGAGGACTACCACTGTAACCGGCTACACCTTCACCAAGACTGAGGACGGCACCTATGGCATCGGATCGTATGTAGTGGGCATTGACGAAACAGATATTGAAAAAGCAAAAAGACAATTTTCCTCTGTTATAGAGGTCAAAAAGTCTTATACAAACTATACAGCAGCGGCCACGAACGATCTTGCAAGGCCGGTAAAGGCGAGAAATGCCATACTCGAAAGCCTGGGCTATTCTGCCAGCACCGATTTTGCCGGCTCCTACGGGCTGGACGCATGGTCTATCAAGGAGCTGCTGTTCAAGACCAAAACACCTATCAGCAAGGTAAACAGCATTGATGTGTTTATGTCCAACGGCAAGTGGACAGTTCAGGGTATGACCGTAAGCAAGGTGAACAGCATCAAGGGCTACGGCGAATACGGTTTCTTCTCCGGAAAGTATTTCCTGGGGCTGGATAAGCAGCTTATCTGCCAGCTCCAAAGCAAAAAGAGCGGCACCCAGACCTTTAACGCCAACGGCGATACCCTTCTGAATATCGGCGGGAAAAGCTCTATCTATTACGGCCTGCAGGAGCTCAACGAAACCAAGGAGGCTGCTTTTAACGACCTGTATACCTTCAGGCTCGATTTCTCTGACACCCCCGACGGCGGCATCGAATCGCTGCTGAGGACCAATGCTAAGACCAGCGGCCCTACTGACGGCGCAGTTGCCGAGCATCTGGCGCTGGAGGTAAGCTATAAGGACGTAAACGGATGGACCAGATCGGTGACTATGCCGGTGCTGCTTTCTGTGCTCGGGCAGTATAAGCAGTGGGGAGATACCGTCCGGACTATGGGTCTTGCCCAGCGGGGCGACACCTTGGCCTTCACAGCAAACCTGCCGGAATTCAGCTCGCTTATCAGCGCAAGGCTGCTTGTGGGCAAGGCTGCAAGAGATAAGATAAACGCCGACGGCAAAATAGCCCCTATTGGCAGCAGCAGAGAGAGAGACAGGCTTATAACCGCTCTTGACAGTGACTATATCAGGCTGGCAGGGATCTCCATGTACAAGGGGAGCTGCCGTATGTCAAACACCCCTGACGGAGCAGACAGTGTTACCAAGGAGATACTCAAAAGCTACAGCTACACCTTCGCTTATTCCGAGAGCGCTCCTATGATCTACAATACCACCACTAACCCCCAGGGAACAAGAATAAACCCCGGTGCCTCTGACGCCTTTAAAATGACAGCCTATAACGGCAAGGCGCCGCTGATCGCTGCTCAGTATTCCGGAAATGTGCTCATCAGCCTGAAAACTGACAGCATCAAGGGCGCAGAGCCCACCGGCACCACAAGGATAAGACTTACATATCAGGACACCTCCGGCACCGAGATGACCTCCTCATTCTATAACATAAAGGATGAGGTGCTGAATTATCTGGGCTACTGGCCCACACAGACTGCTGCCAATGATAACTTTGGCTATTCCTACGGAGTGCAGGCGGGAAATGTGGTCGAGTTCCCGGTGCAGCTCTCGGACGTGGCAGTTATTACCAGCGTTGAGATCAATGTCGGTGAGGATTCCTCTGACTGGCAGGTGGCAGGCATTTCGGTCGCCGTTGCCAGCGATATCGGCAAGCGCAGGATCTATGCCAAGACTCAGACTGCAAATGAGATAACCAGCGACTATAAAATAGTCCGCTCAATGAACAGGACGGTCATTCCGCCATTCCCCCTTGATCTGAAGCTGCTTGTGACCTCCGGCGATTCCTTCTCCTTTAACACCGGTGAGGGAACTATCGTCACCTCAAGAGAGGCGGATTTCAACGCAGTGCGCTACTCTATGTCCTATAATCAGACCAAAGAGAATTACGGCTATGCCAAGACCCGCAAGATCTATGATGTGGCTGTGCAGGTCGCTGAAGACCCGGACGCCGGCAATTTCAACGGAGATTCCGGTTCCAGCAACCATTTCTATTTCCAGTTAAGGTTCAAGAATGGCAAGAGCGGCTTCGTGCTGGCTAACCAGCAGCTTTCCTCTGACGCATTCAGAGCCGGCTGCGAGGAGACCTTCTCTATTCAGATCAACCGGGATTACGGCGATCTGGCAGAGATCAGAATTATCCCGCAGGACGTTTCTGAGGATAACGATGTGTTCGATAAGCTCAATGTCGATCAGATAACCGTCACCGAAAGGACCAGCGGCGGAAGTGCGGACCAGTATGTATTTGACAATGTTGGCTGGATAGGCATTGACTATAACGATAAATCCGAGGATTCAGCAGTCAAGATCCGTGCCGGACGTTCTCTGGAGGAAATTGCCAGAAAATATAAGCTCTCCTATAAGCAGAAGGTAGTCAACATTCTCTGCGAGATCAAGACCCTCCCATGGGATACCGATTATCTTCCTGTCGAGGGAAGCATTTCCTGCGACCTTAACTACATCGATGCAGACGGTCAGCCTCATACCAAGAGCTTTGATGTTATCTCAAGAATGGCATCTTATATGAACAAGACCGCCAAGTCTGTTGAAAGCTCCGGCGACGCAGCTGCTCCTTCGGTATATTCCAATATGGGAACTGTCTCCGACCCGAACTGGATGCTGCGGCCCAACCATACAGACAGGTTTATCCTGCCCTCGCTGGTAAACGCCAAGACCATAACCAGCATGACCTTTACGGCCACCAGCAGAAACAACAAGCCTGCCAAGTGGGTCATCGGAGGAGTTGACCTGCTAAGGATAAAAACTGACAGCGGAGTTGTTACTCTGACCGCTAACAATAACAGCACTGACGGTGAGTATGTGCGCTCTATGCAGACGCTTCCTCTGGCACATATGGTGCTGAGAAGCGATAAGGAATATGAGGAGCTGCTGCTGCCGGCGGGCGAGCCCCAGAAGCTGACTGTCTATTTCGACGAGCACACTATAAACTGGGCAGAGAACTCCTCCTGGACCTCCAGCGTGTCTAAGTTCCCGGAGTCCTCCAACGACACCTTGAACGTGTTTATTTTCCCCTCCTCAAAGACCAGAAATATCGAAGACGTAAGCGTAAGCGCTGCTTTGCAGTTCAACATCGCCAATTCAAGAGTGATGCAGTCTAAGCAGAGCGTTCTGAATGTCTACGGAAGCGGCACAGAGGACGCAATGTTCTACTACTCCGGCCTGCCGGCAACGGATATGCAAAGTATGTCCTCACTGTCGATACAGTGCAGGAATTCCAAAATATCCTTTGACCACGCCATTGTCCAGCAGGTGCGGGAGGGTGTTGTGGTGATGACCTACACCTTCAATTTCGGAGGGGCATCGGCAACACTGGGCTTAAAGGCGCTGCCTTCTGCCTACACTAAGGTGTACGACCCAAGAAAGCAAACGCTTATGGTCTCCTTCGGGGCGGACACCACTGAAATGGCACTCTTCGGAATGTCTGACGACAACCTCAACCCCAACGATATTGCCGTATGCCTGAAATACCGCTCAACTCTTGACAGGAGCAGCGAGTATTATACGCCTTATGTCTACCTGACGGAAACAGGCGTGAACAAGATATACCCGGGCCTGATGGCGGAATTCGGGTTTAACATACCGTACCTTGCGGAGATCATCGGGTACAGGATAGTATCCTTCGGCAACATAAAGGCGACGGTGGATTCAGCAGTCGGGCTGAATTACACCTGCTCTGATCAGGACCCGGAGGCAGCCAAGCTGGAAAATGTATACAGCTTCAACAACAGCTTTGAAGCCGGAAATATACCGAGAGAGTTTGAAAGCGTCAAGGGTACTTCCGGTGAAGGCACAGTGCTCCCGCTGGACATCTATTTCACTACTGCACAGGCAGCGGAAAACACCGAAAGCGGGATCAATGTTCCCGTCAGTGCGGAATTCACCTATACCGACAGCAAGGGCGAAACGCACACCAGAAATATCAGGGATATAAGGCAGTATATCCAGTCGGACAGCAAGCAGTTCCCCACAGGGGAGAAAACACTTGTCAGACTGCTCCTGCCTGAGTGCAGCGAGCTGTCCTCCATAAAGCTGACCCCGTCATCGGGAAGCTGGAAGATAGACTCCATTGAGATCAAGAGCCTTGGCGAGGAACTGGTGAACCGCAAGGTGGACACTGTGTTCACTGAGGATGGCCAGTCGATAACCCTGAAAGATCTGACCCTCAGCACCAGCGTAACAGCTGACGGCAAATACAAGGGCAGAGTTGAGAACCACGAAAAGAATATCAAGCTGGAGGGCGGAAAGCTCGTCAGCGGAACTGTTATCCTCAAGAAGACCGACGAGGGCTTTGATATGAGAGTTGATCTGCTCTCAAACGGTATTCTGACGGATATTACAGAGGAGATCTCCAGCAGGAACGATTCGGCCTTTGCCGTAACGATACCCGTGAATGAGAGCTCTGTCCCTATGAACTATATTATCACTATCTGGGCCGTTGAGAACCCGAGCATCAAGGACGTGATAAACGTTACCGTTCCTGCGGAGGCTCAGAGGATAACTGTAGATACCAGCACCTCAAGCAGCTCCGCAGCGCAGCCTGATACTACAAGCAGCACCCCTGTATCAGACAGCAGCAGTATTCCTGACACATCTTCTCAGGAGGAACAGTCAGACGAAAGCAGCACTGACACCGGCACTGACGAGAGCTCTGAGCCGGAGAAAGCTGAAAACACCCCGGCTGATGAGACAGATGAAGCAGAGGGTACCGAGGAACCTTCCCCAGAGGAGGGCTGAGAACAGTACGGTAGGGAAATGATATGAAGAACTTTATCAGAAATATAAAGGAACATAAAAAAGCAGCTCTGATAAGCCTTGCTGTTCTTTTGGCAGTCATTGCTGTCACTGTGCTGGTGGTCAAGCTGAGCGGCACCGGCAGCAGCAGTGATGCAGAGAGCTCCCTGCCGGAGGAAAATGCTTCCGGTGAGGAAGAGGGCCCAAGCGGATATTTTGAAGATACTGCCTACCCTGTCAGTGTGTCCGGCAGGGGGCAGTCAATGATAATAAGCCTTCAGGCTAAGGAAGCCGCAGACCAGAAATGGGAATACTCCTGCGAGCCCTCCGGGATAGTTTCAGTCAGCCTTGATGGTGATGAGACCGACGGCAATGCTTCCTTCGCCCTGACCCCTATGAAAACAGGCTACAGCACTGTGACCTTCAAGAGGACCGGCAAGGTGGGCGAGCTGAGCTATGATGTTGTGAGCATGGCGGCGGAGATAATGGTCTATGCCGACGAGAACGATGCTATGTATATCAGGCTTGAGAATATGCGGCAGGATCTGGCCTCCTCAGGAGCTTTAGAAAGCGAAACACCTTTCCTGCTGGCGGGCAACAGGGTCATTCTTCCCAACGGCGGAGACTGGACCTTGACTATCGAGGCTGACGGAGAAGTGCCGGAGGGTTACTACAGTATTCTTCCCGGCACAGACGACGACGGCAATGCTTACTTTGATGTTGCTGTTGACACCTCCCGGCTTTTTGATGACAGCGGCGAGCTTAGTCTGGCAGCCCTTGGCAGCAAGCTGCTGCTTAAAAGCGAGGCCCTCAGCATAGAGAAGCGGATAAGCTGCGAGATAAATGAATATAATGAGCTGACGCTTACTGAGGTGGAGGCTGAGTAATGAGCAGTGAAAAGCAAAAGGACGTAAAGCCTTCTCCGGAGGGCAAGGCTGAAAATAACGAGAGCAAGGAAAATGAAAAGCCCCAGCTGACAGAGCGCCAGCTGAAGCGCCTTGCCAGACGGAAGAATAAGGACAGAAAAAGAGAGCTCAAACATATTCTTCTGGGAAGCTATTTCACCCTTGAGGACGGAAGAATGGCCTCCGGCGGCGGCAAGTGGATGTCCCCTCTGGGGTTGGGTGAGGGCGCCGGCTCCACCATTTTCTTAGGGGTAAAGGCCAAGAGATACAGATACAACACCCGGCTCAAAAGCAACAGGCAGGCGCTGTTCGCTGTCTCTAAGGCGATGAGTAACATAGGGCGGGCCATAGCTCTTGACTGCGCCCCGGATGCTCTTGCCTGCTATGTAAAAAGCCTTGTGTACCGCCCGGTGATACTTGTGTTCGAGGAGGTCACTCTGGAGGATAATTCCACCTACCTGGAGCTTAACGCCTACAGCGGCAGGTCTCCGCTGGCCTTTATATCTATCAGGAGGACAGTCTCAAAATTCGATAAGGAGCTGCCGGATACTATCAGCAGAGTATAATCAATACCAGCCGTATTGTAATTTAATGCGGCTGGTGATTTTGCAAATACTAATATCTACGGAGAGTGAGATCTATTGGAGAATACTAAGCCTGACCTTTTCAGACGCATCACCGGCAAGCTATACGGCGGCATCAGCATGAGCTGGCCGAAGGTAATAATTTTTGCTGTAGTCTCGGCTGTTATCACGGCAGTCTTTCTTGTGGTGCCGTTTTTTAAGGACACCTCATTTGAGCGAATGGGCGTGGATTTTGAGGCCTGGTTCTGCCTGGCGATCATTATAATGCCAAACTGCAAAAGCCCGTTGGATTCAGCGTTCAAGACCTTTGTGTTCTTCCTGATAAGCCAGCCGCTGATCTATCTTTTTCAGGTGCCGTTTTCCCATATGGGCTGGGGGCTTTTCGGCTATTATAAATACTGGTTCATCTGGACCCTGCTGAGCTTCCCGCTGGCCTTTGCGGGCTGGTTCATCAGAAAAAGGAACTGGCTGAGCTTGCTGATAATCTCACCGGTCATCGTTTTTCTTACAGCCGTCGGCACCGGTGCTTTGATAAATACCTTCCGGGAGCCGCCGTTCCTGCTGGTAACAGGCTTGTTCTGTCTGGGGCAGGCCGCAGTGTATATTTTTGCATTTACAGAGAATAAATGGCAGCGGCTCGCAGGGCTGGCAGCTGCTGTGATAACAATAGCTGTTGTCTTAGTGACGCAGACAAAGGTAGAGGTACACGGGCAGAGCATTCTGCCGGAGGGCTTCACCTATTCTGAAAGCGCAGTGCTGACTATGGAAGGCAGCGGCCCGATAAATGTCAGCATTTCTGACCCTGCCGAGGGCTTTGTTTCAGTTGATGCCGCCGGCTACGGGACGGCTTATTTCACGATCTCGGACGGAGGCAGGGAGGATCATTTCTCCGTCAGGGTATACAGCGAAAATGGCCATTCACAGGTGGAGATAACCCAAAACTGAAAGCATCAGCTGCCGTAATTCGGAACACTTGATTATAGAAGGGAAGATCAGCTATGAAAACAACCGTACAGAAAAAAAGCTCAAGCATCATTGTAGCTGTTGAGGGCAGGATAGATACTACCACAGCCCGGCAGCTCCAGCAGCAGATCAATACACTTGCTGCCGAAACATCTCATCTGATATTGGACTGCACTGAGCTGGAATATGTTTCCTCTGCGGGCATCAGGGTGCTGCTGGCTGCACATAAGACCATGAGCCAGAAAAACGGCACATTCTCGCTTACTAAGGTAAGCAGTGAGGTCAAGGATATTCTTGAGATCACAGGATTCTCGGAGATACTGCTTTAAGCCTGAGGAGAGATCATTATGAGAACAGAAACAGTAAACGGCTCTTTCAGCTTCCCGGTGCCTGACGGCTTTGATACAATGAGCAGGGAGCAGCTAAAAAAATTCTTTTCAAGCACCGAGAACCTTGTGGGCTTCTACCGCAGGAGCGATAACTCAATGATAAGCGTGGGCTTTGCGCCCAAGAAGCTGCTGGTGTCTATGATGTTCAGCTCCAAGGATATTATAAAGAATTATGACAGGGGCTTTTCTCAGCGCCTGAAAAACTACAAAAAGACCGAAGAGCTTACCAAGGAGATAGCCGGCGTCAGCTGCCCCGGCATGGGCTTTGAGTTCAGCACTCAGGTTGAGAATGTTCCCATGAAGGCGGAGGTCTATTCCGTTAAGCATAAGGGTGCATTTTACGGGCTGATCTTTATTGTGCGCCGGACCAGCGCTGACGATCTGCAAAGGCTCTCGGCAGAGGTGCTTCCTCATATCAGATTCGAGAGCTGAATGTCCCCATGAACGCAGAGCAGTGAAGATGCTTTGATAGAGAAGTCAGAGAATATGAAAACGGAGGGATAAGATCATGAAAAAAACCATGACTGTTCTTGCCAAGGACAACAGGCTGGACGATGTAAAGAATTTTGTTACGGAAAATCTTGAAGCAGAGGGGTGCAGTGAGAAAACACTGATGCAGCTTGAACTGGCTGTGGAGGAAAGCTTTGTGAACATCGCACACTATGCCTACCCCCCGGAGACAGGCACTGTTACTGTTACTAAAGAGCTGACTGATGACGGCCTGCTCATAGTGGTGCTTTCAGATTCCGGTACTCCCTATGACCCGCTCAAAAAGCCGGACCCTGACCTGACCCTTCCCCTTGATAAAAAGCCTATCGGCGGGCTGGGGATATACATGACCAAAAAGAGCATGGATAAAGTCTCTTATGAGTATCAGGGCGGAAAAAACATACTCACTCTTGAGAAAAAGCTGAGGTAGCTTACATGAAAAAACGCAAACTAATGATACAGGTGTCTGCGCTTTTAGTTGCTTTCTTTCTTGCCGGAGGCGTGTTGGCTGCGCTGCTGGTCTACAAAAGCGCTACCCGGACATATCTGAGCGCCAAAAACGATATGATAACAAGAGATATTGAAGCTGTAAGAAAAACTACGATTTCAAACTCCGGCATCAACTGGTTCTTTGATTTCGCTTATGACCATTATGATGAAATAAAAGCATCAGTAGATCTTGAAAACAATGCCTGGTCTGATCTGATAGAAAGGGAAAATTTAGGCGACAGCATTTATTATGACCCTGAAGTGGTGTATAATGCCATAGAAAAAAGCTCCAGCTATGAGGAGAAGGTAAAAATAGCCTCAAGCATCTACTCTACCTTGAAATATCAGATGGATTATGACAGCAACAGCTATGGCTACGGCAATATGTTTCTGATCTCAGCTGACAGCGAACATAGTGGCTTTGTGTATTATCAGGCTGACGATTACGGCGGTGTGGACGGGCTGACAGACGGCGAGTCAGAACCCTTTTATGTGGGCATGAAGCTTGGAGACCGGCTTGATCTGGACAGCGATGAATCCACCGCACTGGGAAAGATCTCCTTGGGAAAATCGGACCAGACAGAGTTTGAGATATATACCGGCCAGATAGGCGACCTTAAATATCAAAGCCACTACATGGCCTTCTGCCCGATCGTCTTTAAGGGCAGGACTCAGGCTGCTTTGGTAATTGACTATAACTGGAATGAGTTCCGTGAGAGCCTGATAAACAGTATTCTCATAATGCTGGTGCTGATGTTTGCGGGTATTATCGTTATTTGCGGGATCATCATTCTGCAGCTCAGGCGCATTGCCGTAAAGCCGCTGGCGCAGCTGCAGGGGGCAGTTAAGGAATACAGCAGATCAAAGGACAGCGCAAGGGCTGTGGATATAATCGGCAGGATAAAGGCCAAAAACGAAATAGGTGTGCTGGCGGACGATGTCTCTGCGCTGGCTGTTGAGATCGACAGCTACATGAAAGAGAACATGAAGCTGGTGGGCGAGCGGGAAAGAGTAGCCGCTGAAATGGAGCTGGCTGCCAAGCTACAGGCGGATATGCTGCCAAGCGTATACCCCGCCTTCCCGGACAGGCAGGAGTTTGATGTTTATGCCACCATGACCCCGGCCAAGGAAGTGGGCGGCGATTTCTACGATTTCTTTCTTGTGGATAATGACCACCTTGCTCTGGCAATTGCAGATGTTTCCGGTAAGGGAATACCAGCGGCGCTGTTTATGATGATGTCCAAGATACTTATACAGAACTTTGCCATGATGGGGCTCCCTCCGGCGACGGTCCTTGAAAAGACCAATGAGATAATCTGCCGCAACAACGAGGAGGAGATGTTTGTTACGGTGTGGTTCGGGATAATGGAGATCTCCACCGGCAGGATAACCGCTGTAAACGCAGGCCACGAATTCCCCATTATCAGGACTGCGGGCGGAGACTATGAGATCCTGAAGGATAAACACGGCATGGCAGTGGGCGGTATGCCCGGCCTGAGATACAAGGAATATGAGATACAGCTTGAAAAGGGCGGCGCACTGTTCCTTTATACCGACGGCTTGCCGGAGGCTCAGAATACCGACGAAGAAATGTTCGGCATGAACAGGCTGGTCGAGGTGCTCAACAAGCACAAGGACAAGATGCCGGTAGATGTGCTTGCGGAGGTCAGAAATGAAGTGAACAGCTACGTTGGTGAGGCCGAGCAGTTTGACGACCTCACGATGCTGGAAATAACGCTGATATAAGAAACAATTATAGAGCCTGACCGGTGAAAGTCAGGCTCTTTGCTGTTTGTAAAGCATTGACTATTTTGGCTCTCTGTGGTATAATTACTGCATAAAACCACATAAAGGAGTGTGTGCCATGGAAGCAAAAAAGTCTAAGAAGAAGCTGATAATAATACTGGTGATCGTGGCTGTACTGGCGGCGGCGATTGTCATTTTCGGGGTGCCTTATTTCAAGAGGCATTTTATTGAAGTAAAGATGAACGAGGCAGAGGCCATCAACACCCCGGCTGTTGATCTGGGAACAAAGAATATATTGACGGTTTATTTCACCAGAAACGGCAACTGCGATTTTGAGGACAATGTGGACGCAGTTTCATCTGCCTCGCTTATGCGGGACGGAGATAAGCTCATAGGTAACTGTGAGCTGGCCGCAGAGATGATCCAGCACTCCGTGGGCGGAGATATTTACGCTATCAGGACCAAGAAGAAATACCCCTCCTCCTACACCGGGACTGTAGGCGCTGCCAGCGAAGAATTCAGCGAAGGCACAAAGCTTGAGCTTGAGGGGGAACTGCCTGACATTTCAAAGTACGACACTGTGTTTATTCTTTATCCTCTTTGGTGGTATAAGGTGCCGATGGCAGTGCAGAGCTTTGTTCAGCAGGTGGATCTCTCCGGCAAGAGAGTCTATGCGCTGGTGTCTCACGGGGGCAGCGGCGAAGCGGGCAGTGTGGCTGCGCTGGAGGAAACAGCCGGCATAAAAATAGAGCGGCCCTTCTTTACGCTCTTTGACGATGACGCAGCGGGAGCCAAGGACTCTATAGGCGAATGGCTGAATGCGATCAAGTAGGAGAAGTTTATGGTAAAGAACATTGCTGTAGTGAGCCTTTCCAGCGGGCTTGCGGGAGAGCCCTTTGCAAGGTTTGAACTGGAGCTTGGAGTAAAAAGGCTGCGGGAATACGGCCTGAATGTCAGGTTCATGCCCCATGCTCTCAAGGGCCTTGAGTACACCGCAGCTCACCCGGAAAAGCGAGCGGAGGACCTTTTGCAAGCCCTCAGTGACCCTGAGACAGATATGATACTCACCACTATCGGCGGCGACGACACCTACCGCCTGCTGCCCTATCTGTTCGATCATGATGAGCTGAAGCAGGCGGCCTCCGGGAAGATCTTTCTCGGCTTTTCAGATACAACTATCAATCACCTTATGCTGCACAAGATAGGCATGAAAAGCTTTTACGGTCAGGCCTTTCTGCCGGACATCTGTGAGCTGAGCAATGAGATGCTGCCATACACAGAAAAGTATTTCCGTGAGCTGATAACCACCGGCACCATTAAAGAGATAACTCCCAGTGAGGTCTGGTATGAAAACCGTGAGAGCTTCACTCCGGAGCAGCTGGGCAAGCCGCCGGTCTCTCACCCGGACCGTGGCTTTGAGCTGTTACAAGGGCCTCCGGTGTTTTCCGGCAGGATACTGGGCGGGTGCATCTGCTCCATGTATGATATGTGGAACTGTGAGCGCTACAGCGATATGCCGGAGCTTATCAGGAAATACCAGCTCTTCCCTGGGAAGGAGGATTGGCAGGGGCGGATACTGCTGCTTGAGACCAGTGAGGAAAAGCCCTCCCCTGAGAAATACAAGCGCTCTTTGGAATACCTGAAAGAGACCGGCGTGTTTGAGGCTGTGAGCGGTGTGCTGATCGGAAAGCCCATGGACGAGACCTACACAGAGGAATACAAGCGCCTGCTGGCAGAGGTGATTGCCCGCCCGGAGCTGCCGATAGTCTGCAATATAAACGTAGGCCATGCAGCCCCACGGTGCATTATCCCCTTTGGGGTGGAAGCAGTGGTTGATGCAGAAAAGCAGGTCATCAGGTTCAGCGGGCAATAGGCATTTGCCGCTGGGGGAATAGATAAAGGGGACTGCTGTTAGCGCAGGCGCAATAAAGAAGTTTTTATTCCGACACTTCTGCTGTATCACGGCAGAAGTGTCTTTGCGTTACTTAGTGCAGCGC
>CADBTF010000155.1 GCA_902797485.1 uncultured Ruminococcus sp.
CGGCAAGCTGAATGTCAAATCGGCAAAGCTGAACGGCAAAGATGTTAAGCTTGTAAACGGCACCGTCAGTCAGGAAAACAATCAGCCTCAGCAGAACAACAATAACAACAATAATAGCAACAACAACAATAACAACAATAACGGCCAGAACGCTCAGCCTTCAAGTGCGGAGGTCAAGGAGCTTATAGCTGCTCCTGCGGCTGCGTCCAAGGGTGACGACTGGCTGCATACCGACGGCAGCAGGATACTTGATAAGAACAACAAGGAGGTATGGCTTACCGGGCTTAACTGGTTCGGATACAACACCGGCACCAATCTCTTTGACGGGCTCTGGAACTCCGAGCTGGTCTCTACCGTGAAGGCTATCGCAGACAGGGGCTTCAATCTTATCAGAGTGCCTATCTCCGCAGAGCTGCTGCTCCAATGGAAGCGGGGCGAATACCCGAAGGCCAATTACAACAACGCCTATAACCCCACCCTTAACGCTATGAACAGTCAGGAGATATTTGATTATTTCCTGCGGCTTTGCTGCGATAACGGCATCAAGGTAATGCCGGATATACATTCTGCCGAGACCAATGCCTCCGGGCATAACGTAAACCTTTGGTGTACTGACAAGATCACGGTGAACAATTTCTATGAGGCTCTTGAATACGTCGCCGACCGCTACAAGAACAACGATACTATCATCGCTCTTGACCTTAAAAACGAGCCCCACGGCAAGCCCAACGAGGGCAGCAATGCTGCGATCTGGAACGATTCCAAGGCTGCCAACAACTGGAAATATGTAGCCGAGACTGCTGCGGCAAGAGTGCTGGCAAAGAATCCTAACCTTTTGATAATGGTCGAAGGAACAGAGATCTATTCCAAAAAGAAGGGCGATTATTCCTCCTCCAACAGTGCTGATTACTATTTCAACTGGTGGGGCGGAAACCTGAGAGGCGTTGCTGAGTACCCCATAAACCTTGGAAAATATCAGAACAAGCTGGTCTACTCACCCCACGATTACGGCCCGACTGTTTACGAGCAGCCATGGTTCCAGGGCGGCTACACCTTTGATTCCCTTATGAAGGACTGCTGGAGAGATAACTGGTTCTTCATCAAGCAGAAGAATATCGCTCCCCTGCTTATCGGTGAATGGGGCGGATTTATGAGGGAGCCCAACCTGACCTGGATGACATATATGCGCAGGCTCATCAAGGAAAATCATCTCAACCACACCTTCTGGTGCCTGAACGCCAACTCCGGCGACACCGGCGGCCTGCTTACCGACAATTTCACCGACTGGGACGAAGAAAAGTACAAATTTGTCAAGGAGGTCCTTTGGCAGGAAAACGGCAAGTTCGTCGGCCTCGACCATGTAAACAAGCTTGGCTCAAACGGGATCACTCTCTCGAATGCCAAGGGCTTATAAATGAAAGGAAGAGATACTTATGAAGATCATACGAAAGCTTCTGGCGGCTGCGGCCTCGGCTGCAATGGCAGCTGCGGCATTCGCATTTCCCGCAAGCGCAGCAAGCTCGGCTAAGGACATAGTCTCAGACATGGGGCTGGGCTGGAACCTTGGCAACACTCTTGACTGCCAGAATTGCAGCTGGATAACCAATGAACTTGATTATGAGACAGGCTGGGGCAACCCGAAGGTAACTAAGGCGCTCATCGACAAGGTCGCTGACCTTGGTTTCAGCTCTGTCAGGATACCCGTCTCATGGCACGACCACGTTGACGCCAACAACAACATCAGCTCCGTCTGGATGAACAGAGTTAAGCAGATAGTTGACTATGCTATTGATGACGGGCTCTATGTTATCGTCAATATCCACCACGATAATGCGATACAGTATAACGGTAAGAATTTCTTCTACCCCTCATCAACATATCTCACTACATCTAAGAATTACGTTACCAAGATCTGGACGCAGATCTCCGGCACCTTTAAAGATTACGACCAGCACCTGATCTTTGAGACCCTCAACGAGCCAAGACTTATAGGTGACACCAATGAATGGTGGTTCACTAAAAGCAACCCTCAGACTAAAGTTAAGGACGCTATCAACTGCATCAACACTTTGAATCAGGCCGCTGTTGATACTATAAGAAGCTCCGGCGGCAACAACAAGAACAGACTTATCATGGTGCCCGGCTACGACGCTTCTATCGACGGAGCTACAACACCTTATTTCAAGCTCCCCTCTGACAGCTCGAATATGATCGCTGTCTCTGTACACGGCTATCTGCCTAACGATTTTGCATTGAATGCCGGTGGAACAGCGGAGTACAGCAATGCCGTAAAGACCGGTGTTACCAACTTTTTCAGCACCATAAAAAGCTCCCTCACAAGCAAGGGCATACCGGTGGTCATCGGAGAGTTCGGTGCTACTGATAAAAAGAATTCAGCCGCAAGAGCAAAGTGGGCAACAGATTATACCGCTTTAGCAGCAGAACAGGGCGTCGCCTGCCTGCTTTGGGATAACAACGCATTCACCGCTTCTTATGAGAATAACTATAACGAAAAGTTCGGCTTCATTAACAGATCAAATCTGACCGTGCCCGATCAGACCTATATGAACGCTCTGTTTTCAAGCTACAAGAAAGCTGCCAAAAACAATTTGAAGGACGCAAAGGTAACTGTCAAGAATGCTTCCTACACCTACACCGGCAAAGCCATCGCTCCCGCAAGCGACATCACTGTGAACTTTGGCGGCAAGACCCTCACCAAGGACACAGACTACACCGTTTCATTTTCCAACAACACAAACGTCGGTACTGCAACTGCAACTGTGACCGGCAAGGGCTCCTACAGCGGAACTAATTCAGTACAGTTTGTTGTAAGCCCGGCCAAAAATGAAATTGTTGTACTCAGCACCGATGATAATAAGATCAATGTAAAATGGAAAGAGGACAGCTCAGCTACCGGCTATCAGGTATTATATTCCACCGACAGCAGCTTCAGGACCTCTGTTTCCATAGTGGTTCAGAACAAGGCCTACACCACCTTTTCAAGCAGAGTAAGTGTCGGAAAGAAATATTATGTAAAGGTGCGTTCCTTCTACACCACCGACGGCAAGACCTCATCAACTAAATACGGAGTGTATTCAGATGCCGGCACTATAGTCGCCGGAAGCACCCACGCTATCAGGACCGTAACATTAAAGAACACCTCATATAACTACACCGGCAGCACCGTAAGGCCTGATTACTACGGCGGCAAGGATTATGTCATAGTCAAGGACAGCACAGGGCAGAAGCTGCTGAAAAATGTTGACTATAAGATAACCTATAAGAACAACAAGAAATTAGGCACAGCCACAATGATAGTTACAGGCATAGGTGACTGCTCAGGCATTTGCACTAAGGAGTATATCATAAAGCCCGCAAAGGTGGTCATAATGACTTCCACCTCCAAGGGCAGCAGCTTTAGTTTGTCCTGGACCAAGGCATCACCCGGCTCCACAGGCTATGAGGTAAAGATCGCAACTGACAGATCATTCAACAGAGATGCAAAGACCTTCACGGTAACAGATCTCTCTCAGACATCTCTGACCGTCAATGAGAATATCAAGCCCGGGCAGACCTGGTATGTAAAGGTGCGTGCCTTTGTGACCCTGGACGGCAATATCAATTCCACCAGATACGGCGACCTGAGCATAATGAAGGTAATAACAGTAAAATAACATAGCTGACACAGCCAGCTAAAAACGGAGGAGCATTATGTCAAAGAAAGCAGATTTTGATTACATCTGGACAGACAAAAAGCGCACACTTTTCGGCCTGCCTATTTCCTTTACAAGATACTATCTGACCGAAACCAAATTCATTACCCGCAAGGGGTTCCTGAGCTTAGTTGAGGACGAGCTTGACCTTTACAAGGTGACTGATAAAAAGCTGGTGCTGAAGCTTTTTGCCAGAATGTTCAAGTGCGGCACGATAGTATTGAACACCAAGGACGTGGACACACCTATCAAAGAGGTAAAAAATGTAAAGAAGCCCCGTGAGGTGCTTGCCATGCTTGATAAGCAGATCGACATAAACCGGGATAAATACAATATCCGGGGCAGAGATATGATCGGAGGAGTTCACCCAATGCACCCGGCAGATGCAATGGATGCCCTTGACCAGGACGATGCCTTTGAGGATCATCACCATTAATCTATCAATATGAGAAAAAGGGCAGTGCTTTGCTGCCCTTATTTTGTGAGGAAATATGTTTGATATAAATGAACTGAAACAGCTCCCGACCTGGAGCGAAAAACTGAAAGAAAGCAAGCTGCCTGTCTATATCTACGGCATGGGCGACGGCTGTGAAAAGCTGCTTCGTGCCTTTGAGGAGTACGGTATCACCTGCAGCGGTATATTTTCCAGCGACGATTTCAAGCGTGAGAAGATATTTCACGGTTTCAAGCTTATGGGCTTGTCAGAGCTGGAGGGCGCTGTTGCGAAGTTTGCGGTGGCCTGTGCCTTCGGCACTCAGATACCGGAGGTCATGGAGAGAATTGAGGGCCTGAGCCAAAGGCACCTGCTTGTGTTCCCGGAAACTGCTGTGGCAGGTGATGAATATTTCTGTAAAGACAAGCTGATTGACAGAGCTGAGGACATTATAAAAGTATACGGTCTGCTGAGTGATGAGCTTTCTGAAGAGACCTTTTTAAACGTGCTCAAATTCCGCATTACCGGGGATATTGGCTATCTTTCCTCCTACTCTGCCCCCGACGAGGTCTACAAGCTTTTAGACTTGACAGGCAATGAGATATACGCTGACCTCGGCGCTTACAACGGAGATACGGTCCAGAGCTTTGTCTCATACACCGGAGGGCGATATAAGAAGATCTATGCAGTGGAGCCCAGCAGGAAGAACTATGCCAAATGCGTGAACAGATGCTCTCATTTAGAGAATATCACCTTTATAAATGCCGCAGTCTCCGACTATAACGATCTCGCTCACTTTTCCGTCGGCGCCGGCAGGCAGCAGAGCATATCAGACAAAGGCGACCTTATAGAGGTCAAGACCCTTGACAGTATCCTTAACGGCTCCCACTGCACCTTTGTCAAATATGACGTTGAGGGGGAGGACACCCCAGCCCTGCTGGGCAGCAGGTCCACCATACAAAGCTTCTGCCCCAAGCTGCGCACCGGGATATATCACCGCCCCTATGACATTTTGGATATTCCCCTGCTGGTCCATTCCATGCAGCCGAAATACAAGCTCTATATGCGCCGCCCCCGCTACTACCCCGCCTGGGATTTAGAGCTGATAGCAAAACAATAAGCAATAAAACAAGCGCCCGCCTCCATTCCGGAAGCAGGCGCTTTAAATTGTATCTTATTCAACAGTTACGCTCTTGGCAAGGTTTCTCGGCTTATCAACGTCAAGGCCCTTGGCAACAGAAACATAGTAGCCCAAGAGCTGCAGCGGAACCACTGCAAGGCTTGCAGCAAACAGCGGGTCAGTCTTGGGGATATAGGCAGTGAAATCTGCGGTGTCCTCCACGCTGTAGTTGCCGTAATTGGTGAGGCCCATGATATAAGCGCCACGGCTCTTGCACTCTACCATGTTGGAAACAGTCTTTTCAAAGAGGTCCTGCTGTGTCAGCACGCTGATAACAAGAGTGCCGTTCTCGATCAGAGAGATAGGCCCGTGCTTTAACTCGCCGGCAGCATAAGCCTCGGAGTGGATATAGCTGATCTCCTTCATTTTCAGGCTGCCCTCAAGACTGACTGCGTAGTCGATACCACGGCCGATAAAGAAGGCATCACGGATATTGGCGAACTTGGAAGCGAACCACTGGATCCTTTCCTTGTCCTCAAGGATCTTAGCCACCTTATCAGGCAGCTTGGAGATCTCCTCCAGAAGCTCTGCAAATCTTTCGTCTGTGATCTCACCCCGGACCTTAGCAAACTGCATAGCCAGAAGATAGCCTGCGATAAGCTGTGTGCTGTAGGCCTTGGTGGTGGCAACGGATATTTCCGGGCCTGCAAGGGTGTAGAACACATTGTCAGCGTCACGGGCAATATTTGAGCCTACAACATTTACGATACCGAGGGTCTTGATGCCGTGCTCCTTGGCAAGAGTAAGAGCAGCTCGGCTGTCAGCGGTCTCACCGGACTGGCTGATTATGATAACAAGGCTGTTCTTGTTAAGGGGCATCTTTCTGTATCTGAACTCGGAAGCAAGCTCAACTCTGACAGGGATAGTTGTAAGCTCCTCGATAACATACTGCGCACAAACGCCCACATGATATGCAGAGCCGCAGGCAACAATATAGATCTGTGAAAGCTCCTTGACCTCATCATCAGTCAGGCCGAACTCATCAAGCACGATCTGCCCGTCCTTGACAACGGAGTTGATAGTATCTCTGATGACCTTGGGCTGCTCGTGGATCTCTTTCAGCATAAAGTGCTCGTAGCCGCCCTTTTCGGCAGCCTCGGCATTCCACTTGATCTCGGTCATTTCCTTTTCGATAACTTCACGGTCGATATTGAAGAACTCCACCTTGCCCTTGGTGAGCTTTGCGATCTCCATGTTGCCGATATAGTATACGTTTCTTGTATATTTCAGAATAGCCGGAACGTCAGAAGCCACAAAGGTCTGACCGTCAGCGATACCGATTATCATAGGGCTGTCCTTGCGGGCAGTGTAGATCTCCTGGGGATAATCCTTGAACATAACGCACAGCGCATAGGAGCCACGGATACGGGTCATGGCTCTGCCGATAGAATCTACAGGCCCCAGCTGATATTTCTTATAGTAGTAATCAATGAGCTTGACTGCAACTTCTGTATCAGTCTGTGACTTAAAGGAATAACCCGCCTTGATAAGCTTTTCCTTCAGTTCCTGATAGTTTTCGATAATGCCGTTATGAACAGCAACTACATTTTCATCATCGGAAGCATGGGGGTGAGCATTCAGAGATGAAGGCTCTCCGTGAGTAGCCCAGCGGGTGTGACCGATACCGCAGCAGCCTGCTACAGCTGCGCCGTCATTGGTCATTTCCTGCAATACCTTGAGCTTGCCCTTGGCCTTTACGATCTCGATCTCCTTTTCTCCGTCACGCACTGCGATACCCGCAGAATCATAGCCTCTGTATTCCAGCTTGGAAAGGCCGTCCAGAAGAATGGGCGCCGCCTGACTGTTACCGGTAAAACCAACTATTCCGCACATATTATAACCTCACAATTCATAATTAGTAGTGATAAACTTATATTATTATATCACATTTAAAATGATTAGTCAATATTTACTTTTTATTTTTTGAGCTTCTGTCGTAAGATGTCTTGATCTTGCGGCGCTTGCGGGCGGATTTGTTTTTCAGCCATTTGATAATTATTAC
>CADBTF010000156.1 GCA_902797485.1 uncultured Ruminococcus sp.
ACCTTCCCGCTGTTCTCTACCCCGACAGCAGTAGGTGACGAGGTAGTTGATTTCGGCTTCAATGTTATTTCTATGAGCAATAACCATGTGCTCGACAAGGGCTCCGAGGGCCTGATAAGCTCCCTTGATTATTGGGACAGCAAGGACGTTGTTCATTACGGCGCCTACCGTGATACCGCAGATTCAGAAAATATCCGCACCAAAGAAGTGAACGGCATCACATTTGCTTTCTTAGGCTATATGGAGCATACCAACGGCATTTTCCTTGATGATAACGAACCCGGCAAGGTCGTTTATCTCTCTGACGAGGACGTTATTGAAAGGCAGGTACGCAAGGCTAATGAGATCGCAGATGTTGTAGTAGTTTCCTGCCATTACGGCACTGAGATCAGCAATGAACTGAATTTCCAGCAGACCTATATCACTCCCAAGCTTGTAGAATGGGGCGCTGACCTTATCATAGGCACTCAGGCCCATGCACTTTCCACCTGCGAGTATCTTGATAAGCCGGAGGGCGGTCAGGCATTTGTGTTCTACGGTCTGGGCAATTTCTTCCACACTATGTATGACAACGATAACCCTGACGACCATCAAGGAAAATCACTTGTCGGTATCTGGGGAGAGGTGGATATAATCAAGGACTATGCCACAAAAGAGATCACTATCGAGAATGTAAAGGCAATTCCTGTTATCTCTCATTTTGAGGGCGAGACCTGGGAATCAATGTGGTATAATTGCAGGGTATACCCCTACGGCGATTACACTGATGAAATGTTTGCCAAGCATATGATGCACGTCCGCAGCGGCCTGCAAAGGTCTGACCTTCAATACTGCATCAACTATATCCCGCAGGAATTCTTAGCCTACGAATAATCGAGCTCCTGATATAACAAAACACCCGAAAGCATTTTGAAGCCTTCGGGCGTTTTTATTTTACCTCTGTGTTTTTGTCAACAGTTATCAGCAGATAAGCTATTATTATAACCGACAGTATCCCTCTTGAGACCGAGGGAATAAGTGAGGAGAAAGATGTGATGATCTCTCCGATCTTATTGCTTTCTTCTTTGAGAAAAATTATCATAATGATAGTTTCCGGAATTGTAAACAGAAACCGAAACAGCATGAAGAACAGGAAAGTAAAGATCCATTTTCCGCCGCTGATCCTTGAAGCAAATGTGATAGAAAGAAATATCAGACATTCGGTGTAGATCAGTGCAGTGAAGATATAAACTGCACCCTGAAATATTTGCTCTCTGTTTTGCACCACCCAGGTGATAGTTGCTGAAATATTATCTGCTACATTTCTGTCTCCTACAACTGTAGCGACAGGCACTGCTGTAAAAATAAAGATTCCAAGAAATGAGATCACATACCATATCAGCGAATTGACAAGAATGCAGATTATGAGTGTTCTTCCGCTGACCGGCAGAGTTCGCATCAGATATGCCTGTTCAGAGAACATAACGTCGTTATAACGCTTTGCACCAAGAAAGCAGGATAGAATAGGTATCCCAAACATGGAGAAGAACATCACAGGTATCAGGAATAAAAAGGCAAAGAACGTTAATATCCCAAGGCTGCCTTTCAGCAGCTTGATGTTGTTTGCAACTAAAATAAAGGCTGTGCTGGAGATGCCGTTTGCTATCAGTATCGGCAGCATTATCCTTGCGAATGCTTTGGTTTCGTATTTAAGACACTTTCTTAACATCTATACACCTCCCGAAAGAGTGTATCTATGCTCTTGCCGGTATCGTTGCGAATCTGATCGGCAGGCCCGTATAACCGGAGGGTGCCGTTTTGCAGCATGATAACATCGTCAAGCACCGGCTCCACATCTGCTATCAGGTGCGTAGAGATAATGACTGTTGAGCCTTCCTTATAGTTTTGGATAATAGTTCTGAGAATGTAGTCTCTTGCGGCAGGGTCAACTGCTGCTATCGGCTCGTCAAGCAGGTACAGGTCAGACTGCCTGCTCATCGCAAGGGAGAACTGCACCTTTTGCCTTGTTCCCTTTGACATTGTGCTGAACCTTTGAGAAAAATCAATGCCGAGCCTTGATAGCATATCAACAGCTCTGGCATTATCAAAATCCTCATAAAAATCCGAGAACAGCCTAAGTAATTCCTTGACACGCATTTTGTTTGGCAGATAGTCCTTGTCCGGCAGAAAGCTGACGTGTTTTTTTGTCTCAACGCCGATATTCAATCCGTTTACAGTCAGCGAGCCGCCGGTTGCGTTCAGCAAGCCAGCGGCTAATTTGATAAATGTGGTCTTTCCGCTGCCGTTTGGCCCTAACAGTCCAACGATCTTGCCCTTGAAAATATCCAAGCTTAATTCATTCAGTGCAGTCAAGCTGCCATAGCTTTTGGTCAAGCCATGACATGATAGGATCACTTCGTTCATCTTTCGCAGCAGATAAGCTTGATGCCGGTGCGTTCCTCATCGTCAATAGTGATAGCTGCAAATGCAGGGATCAATATCAGATCAATTCCGGTGGTAGCAAGATAGCCCCTTGCAACTGCACAGGCTTTGACAGCCTGATTGACTGCTCCGGCGCCGACTGCCTGGATCTCGACCTCTCCTTTTTCTCTTATTACCGCAGCTATAGCACCTGCAACAGAATTTGGCGCTGAGCGGGAAGATACCTTTAATATTTCCATATTTGTTCCTCCTTAAAAAAATATGCGAACTTGAATACGATTGGGGTTTGCTATCTAACTATGAGTCGTTCTATTTTAGCTGCGCGGCCATTCTTCTCGTCGAAGGTAACTATTACAGCATTCAGAAAGCAAGGATTGCTGCTTTCCTTAAAGGTCACCGGGCAGTGAGTTCTTAGCTTTGAAACAGCCAAGTCAATGTCCACCCCAAGGACAGAATCTTCCGGGCCGGTCATACCTACATCTGTAATATAAGCGGTTTTCTCTTTAATAATTGCTTCATCGGCGGTTTGAACGTGTGTGTGTGTTCCAAGAACTGCGGTCACTCTGCCTGCCAGATAATATCCCATTGCCTTTTTCTCCGCTGTTGCCTCGGCATGAAAATCAACAAAGATATTTGGTGTGTCAATTTCTTCAAGCAGCCTGTCCATTACAGTAAACGGGTTGTCAAGGCTGTCAAGATAGACAGTGCCCATAAGGTTGATAACAGCTATTCTTGCAGGGCCGATGTCAACAACTGTGACACCGCTGCCTGCTACACCTTCCGGGTAGTTAGCAGGCCTCAGCAGCAGGGGCTCGCTTTCAAAGAGGTCAATAGATTCTTTCCTCTGAAAGCAGTGATTGCCTGTGGTTATAACATCAGCACCGATCCTTAATAGCTCCCGGCAGGAGTCATAGGTCACTCCGTTTCCTTGGGCAGAGTTTTCGCCATTAATTACTGTGAAGTCGATATTATGATCTTTTTTGATGCGCCAGAGCTTGTTTTTGACAAATTCAACACCGGAGCTCCCGACAACATCACCAATAAATAATAGCTTCATAGCTTAACCTCGTTCAATTATATTCGTAGATATTATAACCTATATTTGTTAATTTGTCAACATCTAAAATTATAGATAAATATAAGAAATATGCTATTTCTGATAAATATTTCAATTATCTGCCAGCTGAAATGATTGTATTTTACTTCCTGATAGTTTCATTTTCTTAAATGTAACTTTTCAAATATCACCGGCTATTCATACTGCTCGATTATCATATCCTTCAGGCAGGTGTATCTCAGTGTTTTCTTGTTGCTGTCTATCATTTTGTATACCTGCCCCTGAGAGCCGACGATTATCAAAAGCTTCTTCGCTCGGGTTATTGCGGTGTATAGGAGATTTCTGTATACCAGCTTATCCGAGCAGCCCAGAACAGTCAGGATCACGGCATCAAACTCATTGCCCTGACTTTTATGCACTGTGATTGCATAGGCAAGCTCCAGATTTTCCAGCATCTCGGGCTGGTAAACTGCAATTCTGCCGTCAAAGTCTACTGTAACAGTTCTCAGCACCTTGTTAGCTCCGATAACGATACCTATCTCTCCGTTGAATATTCCGGCGCCTTCTTCTGTTTCGCCGTTGTCATCTTCCTTTTTCCAGGTGATGTCATAGTTGTTCTTTGTCTGCATCACCTTGTCATTCTTGCGCAGAGTGTAAAGCTTGTTTTTGACCTCCGGCTTTTTCTTGTCAGGCGGGTTCAGTTTTTCTTGAATGATCTTGTTCAGCTCGACTGTCCCGGCAGGCCCCATTCTGGTAGGGGAGAGCACTTGGATATTGTTATAGCAATCATATCCGTAGGCATCATATAAACGCTTGGTGCAAAGATCTACAACCAACTGCTGCAATTCAGGAAATTTGAGCCTCTGCATAAAGAAAAAGTCATTATCCCGCTCCCTCAGATCAGGGTGCTCCCCGGCAATGATCTTATGAGCATTAGTTACGATAGAGCTTTGGCTTGACTGGCGGAAGATCTCTGTCAGAGTTACCACCGGCATAACTTTGCTCTCTATTATGTCATGCAGAACATTTCCAGCCCCAACTGAGGGAAGCTGGTTGGAATCACCCACAAGTATAAGCTTGCAGCTTATACTTATTGCTCTTAGCAGATGCTCAAAGAGCTTGCTGTCCACCATAGAGAGCTCGTCTATCACAAGTGCGTCGCATTCCAGAGGGTTGTTTTCATTGTGCACAAAGCTCAGGTGTTCCTCATCGGCAGCTGTGACCTCCAGCAGCCTGTGTATTGTCTTTGCCTCATGGCCTGTCAGGTCAGAGAGCCGTTTTGCTGCTCTGCCGGTGGGGGCCGCCAGCATAACGTCTTTAGCCTGCTGTTCCAGCAGAGAGATTATAGCATTCAGCGTAGTAGTCTTGCCTGTACCCGGCCCTCCTGTCAGAATAAGAAAGCCCTTTGATAAAGCTAAGTTTATAGCCTGACGCTGCTTTGTCTCATATTCGATCAGGTTTTCTTCCTCGGCTATGTTTATAACTTCAGAGAAATCCATTTTATTATCGTAGGAAATCTCGCTCATTATTGACAGCCGCCGTGCGATGTAATCCTCAGCCTGGAAATAATCATGCAGCATTATAAATTCCCGGCTGCCCTTAAAGTAGGAGTATACATTTTCTTCCTCCAGCTCGTATGAAAGCCCCTTTTCAAAGGTGCTTCCCTCAATATCCAGCAGATCGCAGACACTGTAGGCAAGCCTGTCCTTGGGCAGGGCAGTATGCCCGGCAAAAGCATTTTCTTTAAGCACCCATTTTATCCCGGCGGTGACACGGTCATTAGATGTAGCTGAAATATTCAGGGTGCTGGCAATGCTGTCCGCCTTATTGAAGCTGACGTTTATCTCATCATTGCAGAGAACATAAGGGTTTGCTGTGATAAGTCCCTTGGCCTTTTCACCCCAAAGCTTCCAGGCACCAATGCTGACAGATGAGGGCAGCCCGTACCTGTTCAGCATCTCCATTAATGAACGTACAGCAAAGGTCTTCAGAAATTCCTCTCGGATCTTCTCGGCCTTTCTCTTGGTAATACCGTCAACAAGCATCAGTTGTTCATGGTCATTCTCTATAACTTTCAGTGTGTCCTCCTGAAAGGTGTCCACTATTTTCTTGGCAAGCGGTGGCGTAATGCTGTCTATTATCCCGCTTGCAAGGTAGCGCCTTATAGCATTAGCCGAGGTAGGCAGGCTTCTCTCAATGGTCTTGGCCCGGAACTGCTCGCCATATCGGTTGTTATATTCATAATCACCTGTGCAGGTCAGTGCTTCACCTACCTCGATGTTCCCCATTTCGCCTACAACATTTACAAGCTTGCCCTCAGTTGCCAGCATTATAACAACAAATCTGCCGTCCTCGGAGCGGAAGATGATGCTGTCAACCTCGCCGGATAGTTTTTTTATATTTGGCTCCTGCATTTTATTCTCCTCTTTTATATTTCACTTTTCTGCGTCCCGCATTATTTTATCCCTTAAAGCTGAAATATCTATCGCCTGAACTCCCGAAAGCTCAGCTTCCATTCTTCTGGCAATAAACTCATTCTCTTTGGCGTTTATCATTACTATCAGGATATCCCTTCTTTTATCACGATCCTCAAGCATCTCACCCCAGTAAGCACTTCTGACTGTCAGCTCAAGCTGTTCGGTGCTTTCTGTGCATGGGATAACTATGTAGCCTTGCATAGAGTTATCCGGCCTTTGCTGCTTTGACCAGATCAAAGCGCAGAATACAGTCAGTAAAACTATAATAGCGATCATGATGATTATGAACATGGCAATGATCTCCTCCTTTTATAGCTATACTATGCGGAGAAAATATATTGCGTGTTTATATTGTACTATTTTTTTTGAGATTTTTCAAGTCATTGCCTTAATATATCATATTTTTTTAATTTTTGACAAAAAAATATTGAAAAGGCTATAGACAAAGTCAAAATTTTATTGTATAATAAGTTTACAACAGTAAAAATGAGGTAGAAAAAATGAGAGTTATTACCGGTAAAGCAAGGGGAATGAAGCTCACCACGCTTGAGGGTGAGGACGTTCGCCCGACTACCGATATGGTCAAGGAAGCTATTTTTTCAATAATCCAGTTTGATGTTCCCGGTTCACAGGTGCTTGACCTATTCGCCGGAAGCGGCCAGCTCGGTATCGAAGCCCTCAGCAGGGAAGCAGCCTTTTGCACGTTTGTGGATAAGAGCAAGGATTCTATAGAGACAGTCAAGAGCAATCTTTCTCACTGCAAGCTAACTGATTATTCAAGAATAGAGAATATCGACAGCTTAAACTTTTTAAAGCTTACATCGCAGCATTTCGATATTGTTTTTCTTGACCCGCCTTATAGACAAGGCCTGATCGAAAAGGCAATGCCCCTTCTTGAAAGAAACTTGAATGAAGGTGCAGTAGTTGTTTGCGAGCATGAAAGAGAGCTTCTTTTGCCTAATGAGTTCAGCAGTCTGAAGCTCAGAAAGCATTACCGCTACGGAAAAATAATGCTTAGCGTCTATGATAAGCAAGATCAATTATCGGAGGATTAAATGAGAATAGCAGTTTGCCCCGGAAGCTTTGACCCGATCACCAACGGCCACCTTGATATTATCAACCGTGCATCTCAGCTTTTTGATAAGGTCATTGTACTGGTTTCCTATAATCCTAACAAGCATAGCGCCCGCTTTTCTGTAAAGGAACGTATCGAAATGATAAATTCAGTTATCAGTGATTTCAGCAACGTTGTGGCTGATTGCAACGAGGGCCTCCTGGCTGATTATCTGGAACGTACAGGTGCCTGCGCTATAGTAAAGGGCCTGCGGGCTGTGACTGACTTTGAATACGAGTTTCAGATGGCTCTTGCCAATAAACAGCTTTGCCCCGCCGCAGAAACAGTTTTCCTGACAACGAGCCCTAAGAATATGTACTTATCCTCCAGCATGGTCAAGGAGATCGCAAGCCTTGGCGGTGACATCAGCGACTTTGTTCCGCCGCAGATATGTTCTGCTATATTAAACAGATTATCCCCTAAAAAAGGGACTATTAAAATATGAAAGGATGTTTTTAAATGAAAATTGATGAGATTCTGAATATGATGGACGGGCTGCTCGACAAATCCACCGCTGTTCCTTTTTCAAGCAAGCGTATGATCGATTCTGAGCAGATGCGTGAATACATAGACAGTGTAAGACTGAATATGCCGGAGGAGATCAATAAGGCTAAGGAGACTGAGTTAGAGTATAAGAATATTATTGCAAATGCTAACCGTGAGGCTGAGCAGATCATTCGTCAGGCCGAGGAAAGAGCTAAGGCAATGGTCTCTGAGGAGGAGATCATTAAGCAGGCCCGTGAGGTAGCAAAGCAGGAGCTTGAGCGTGCCAAGCAGGAAGCAGATACCACTGTTGCTGACGCTAAGATCATGGCAGAGCAGATAGTAGGCGACGCCAAGGATCAGGAAAGAAAGATCAAGAAAGCACTTGCTCACACTCTTGAAAAGACCTTGACCGACACCGAAAATACCCTGCAAAAGGCCTTTGAAGACGTTTCAAGGACCAGAGAGGCTGTAGAGAAGGTCGGCGCCTCCGCCAGGGAAGAAAACTGATAAAAACTTTAACGGGCAGTTCATGGTGAGCTGCCCGTTTTGTTATTTGTCCTTTTTCCTAAACCTTGCGAAAAGGCGGCTGAAAAACCCCTTTTTTTTAACAGGTGTTTCAGGAGCCGGCTTTTGTATGGGAGCATTAGCATAAGCCTCTGCGATGAAATGCTTCTGAGCGTCCAAAGGCATATTATCGTTTGTGACGTGTATATAGCTTCTGTCTGAAAGCTGCTCTCTTGCCTTAACGTTATCGTTGAACTGGACCTTGAAATAATCTACTATACGCTCTTTGAGCTCGTCTGCAAGTATGGGAGCTGCTATTTCAACCCTGCGGGTCGTATTCCTTGTCATAAAATCAGCTGAGGAAATGTAAATGTTCTGCCTTACTCCTACGCCGAAAATATATATCCTGCTGTGTTCAAGATAGCGCCCGACGATAGAGACTATCCTGATATTATCAGTTACTCCCTTGATGCCTGAAACAAGACAGCAGATGCCCCTGATTATCATTTCGACCTTAACTCCCGCCTGTGAGCACTCTATCAGCTTGTCGATAAGTGCCTTATCAGTCAGCGAGTTGAGCTTCAGGCCAACATAACCCTCACCGCCGGCACGGGCTATCCTGATCTCATTATCCATCATTTCGAGAGCACGGTTCTGCAAGCAGAGCGGCGCAGCCCACAGCAGACGTGTCTGGTCAACTACCTCACCCATAGAGAGCGCCTTGAATACATCATTGGCGTCAAGACCTATGTCGTTATTGGCGGTCATTACTGCAAAGTCTGTGTAGAGCTCGGCAGTTTTTTCGTTGTAGTTACCGGTGCCTATCTGGGTGTAGTATCTGATACCGTCCTTTGTACGTTTGGTGATAAGGCACAGTTTTGAATGGACTTTCAACCCTGCAGGCCCGTATACTACCCGGCACCCTGCTTCTTCAAGCTGTTTTGACTGTTCAATGTTGTTTTCCTCGTCAAACCTTGCTCTTAGCTCAACAAGAACAAATACCTCCTTGCCGTTCTCGGCAGCGGTGCAAAGGGATTTTATCACTCTTGAATTCTTGGCAACTCTGTATAAGGTCATTTTCATTGAAACAACATCAGGGTCAGCGGCGGCCTCGTCAAGCAGCCTCAGAAACGGCTTTATAGATTCGTATGGATATGAGAGCATCAGGTCCTTTTCGTCGATCTGCTCCATCATAGGCCTGTTCTCATCTATCATGCGTGAGGCCTGGGGCTCACGCACAGAGTAGAACATCTCGCTTCTCTGGGAGCATTTGGGGCAAAGCGCAAAAACATATCCAAGGTCCAGAGGGGCTTTTTCCACAAACACCTGCTTTAAGGATAACTCAAGCCTTGTGCAAAGCTCGTTAGTTATATCCTCACTCATAGCCCGGCTTAACTGCATACGCACCGGGCGCAGCCTCTTGCGCTTGCTGATAAGCTCAGACATATTCTGCCTTGCGTCAAGCTCCATATCAAAGTCATCATCAAGGCTTATATCAGCGCTTCTGGTGATCCTGAGCACGCAGCGTTCTTCGATCTTATAGCTGGCAAAGGCCTTTTCAGCGTATGCTGAGATAATATCCTCGATGAGCATATAGCTTAGCTCGCCCTCATTAGAGGGGAGGAATACTATCCTGTCAAATTTTTCAGAGCAGCTTATCAAGCCGATCAGCAGGCCGTTCTTACTGGAAAGCTTTGTCAGAATAAACAGCTCCTTGTTCCCCAGAAAGGGGAATGGATGCCTGCGGTCAACTATCACTGCATTAAGCATAGGCTCGATCTCGTAGGACCAGTATTTGTCAATAAACTCCTGCTCTGTGCGGCTCAGGCTCTTGAACCCCCGGCGGCTGACACCCTTCAGCTCCAATTCCCGGCAGATAGTGTGAAAGGTCTTATCCTTTCTGTCAGCAAGCTTTCCGACTCTGGAATATATCTCCGAAAGCTGTTCAGAGGGGCGCATCCTTGTTTTTCCGTCCTTCTCGTTGTCGTCGAAAAGCTTCTGGTCTATAAGTGCGCCTACCCTCACCATGAAAAATTCATCAAGGTTGCTGGAATATATCGACGCAAATTTCAGCCTTTCGAGTATGGGAACAGAGCTGTCCTGTGCTTCCTCAAGAACTCGCATATTGAATTTAAGCCATGAAAGCTCTCTGTTGTCGTAAACTTTTTTTGACATGGGGTTATATCCTTTCAAGGGAATGGTTTATAATGGGGTCTCCGCAGTTTCGTATCTCGGATATTTAATATCCGTTGCAAGTGTGCCCTTTGCTATCTTGTTGTTTTCTTCAAACAGAAGAAATCCGGTCCCGGCAGGGAAATCGGTAATACCTTTGCTCTTGGGCATGAATGAGATTCTGAAAGCAAAGCTTTCCTTACCGAAGCTCAGCTCATCAATTGAAACAGCATAGGAATGAGATATTGGCTGCTCCTCATCATTGATGAAGCATATAAATAAGATCTTATCCTCAAAAAGGGTAGTTCTCTTTTTTATTATATTCCATTTTTCAGAAAGCTCTGCACTGCATTCTGCTGTTTTGACCGGAACAAATTTTTTAGTTACCCTTTCAAGTGGGGCTAAGATGCTTCCAAAATAAGTGCTGGCTACCAAAGGCAGTAGCGAGATCGCAGAGTAGGGGCTTCTTGTCAGCAAAATAAGAACAAAAGCAAAGGAGGCAGGTATAACGTATATCATAAGGCTGCGCTTAACAACGCTTTTTTTGCCGCAGCATTTGCAGCGATATTCAAGCATAGAGTTGAATCCGTTGCTTTCAATGTTTTCGCCGCACCAAGGACACCTTTTAGTCAAAGCGCTGCACCTCCCTTGGAAATCCACATTTCTTTATTTATTATAATATGTTTTACTTATAAAGTCAAGAATATTTGTGTAAAATGTCATATTGTAAGATAGGAAAATCTGTTCACTTTGTTGCTGCTGCCGATTTTAAGGGTTGACGATGATAAACTATTATGTTATAATTATTTACTGAAAGGAAGTGAGCGTGTGTTCTTCTTCAAGAGAAAAAGCAATGAGGGGGATTCTCCCATAAAGCAGAAGGTAAAGGACATGAAGTGCCGCCAGATCAGCTATGTGGATACTGACTTTTCAGAGCTTATGTCGGATATGTCCAAAGATAACAAGGCTATCCTGAAGCTGAAGCCTGTGAATTACTATGCTGTCAAAAATCAATATATAATGGCTCATATCTATTCCAATGCAGATTTATCTGAGAACTATGTGTTCTTCACAAGGATAGATATGGAAAAGAGAACCGATAAAAGCGATTATTTCCCTTTGGACGCTGACACCTTGAAAAAGGCGCTTGCTAAGGTAGGAATCATACTGTAGCATTTTACGTTTCAGTATTCTGTAATAAGCATAGTATGATAAAGAAAATTAATATGTAAAAAATATATTAACGGGTCTTGTAATTTGTGACAGACTGGTGTATAATAAAATTGTATGGGTAATTTTAAGTAATGCTGCTTTGTGCAGCTTGATATAATACTATTTGTGAGAGAGTGTGATTCTTGATGAATGAGCTTCTTAACACCGCTCCTGAGCTGATGCTCAAAGGCACCGATAAGGGCTTGAGCGGCGGGACGATAACATCAGTAGTCGTAACAGGTATTGTCGTCGTGTTTATTGGTCTTATCCTGCTGATACTCTTTGTGTCGATCTACGGCAAGATCTTTGATTCGATCAATAAGAGCAAGGCGGCAAAGGCAAAGGCCGAGGCTGAGGCAAAGCTTCGTGAGGCTGCCAAGGGTGAAGTTAAACCTATGGCCTCTGTTGTTAAGTCAGAAAAGGCCCCGGAGATCGAGGACGGCATCGAAGAAGAAGTGGTTGCGGTCATTGCCGCAGCTATTGCAGCTATGGGCGCTTCCAGCGGCAAAAAGCTTGCGTTGAGAAGTATCAAAACTGCAAAGAGCTCCCGTTCTGCATGGGCGGCTGCCGGCATTGCTGATAATACAAGGCCGTTTTAGTTTGTGAGGAAAGGACAGTGTTGATCAATTGGGTATTATAGACAGTTTTTTAGATACTATGGCTGACCTCGCAGCTGAATCCGGTTTTGCCGGTTTCCTTGCTGACGGCGGCTGGAAAAACATTATAATGATCTTGATATCATTCTTGTTTATGTATCTTGCCATTGCAAGGGGCTTTGAGCCCTTGCTGCTGCTGCCGATCTCCTTCGGTATGCTGCTTACAAATCTTCCATTCGCAGAGATGTATCACCCCGAGTATTGGGAATACCTCGAAAACATTCCGGAACGCACCGGTGAGCTTAACAGCCACTACATAGATTACGGGCGAATACTACAGCACGGCGGATTGCTTGATATATTGTATATGGGCGTAAAGCTGCAAATATATCCGCCGTTGATCTTCTTGGGCATCGGAGCTATGACGGATTTCGGCCCGCTGATTGCCAACCCCAAGAGCTTCCTGCTGGGTGCGGCTGCTCAGGGCGGTATCTTCTTCACCTTTATTGGTGCAGCCCTGCTTAATATGTCGGCTGCTGAGTGCGGTTCTATCGCTATTATCGGCGGTGCCGACGGCCCTACTGCTATCTACGTTTCTTCAAAGCTGCTCTCAAAGACGGACTCAATAGGCGTTGGTACTATTGCCCTTGCAGCTTATACCTATATGGCTCTTGTGCCTATCATACAGCCGCCTATAATGCGCTTGCTTACTACCCGCAAGGAGCGCTCGGTAGTAATGGGCCAGCTTAGAAGCGTTTCTAAGATCGAAAAGCTGATCTTCCCGATACTTGTTACAGTTATTATCTCGCTCATGGTTCCCTCGGCTGCACCGCTTGTCGGTATGCTGATGTTCGGCAACCTGTTAAAGGAAAGCGGCTGCTGCGACAGGATCGCAAAGACCGCTCAGAATGAGCTTATGAACATTATCACCATTTTCCTTGGCGTTTCTGTTGGTGCTACCACAAGAGCAGATAAGATATTGACTCTCTCCTTTGGTAAGGTAATACTGCTGGGCGTTATCGCATTCTCTATCGGTACTGCCTGCGGAGTTCTGCTTGGAAAGCTTATGTATGTTATTTCCAAGGGGAAGATCAATCCGCTTATCGGGTCGGCAGGTGTTTCAGCTGTTCCTATGGCGGCCCGTGTTTCTCAGAAGGTCGGCCAGGAAGAGGTCCCCACCAACTACCTGCTGATGCACGCTATGGGTCCGAACGTTGCAGGTGTTATCGGTTCAGCTGTTGCTGCCGGTGTTCTGCTCAGCATAGTTCAGGTTTGATAAATATGCAATTAAGAGACTTGATGGATTTCAAGTCTCTTTTGTATATCTGCTGTTTTGTTGATTATAGTCTGGGTGCTTGTTATCATATCTGCCGTAATAATAGGCATATTCAATTATATCCTTACCCTACAGAAGCGAAGGCAATTTGACGTTATGAAAGCAATCGGCATGAAAAACAGTGAGCTTGCCGGAATGGTCATCAGCGAGGTCTGTATCATCTAATTGTTCGCTGCTGCATTAGTTTTAGGCATAACCTTCTTTATGGCATCTATGATGCCGGAAAAAATGCCCTTCTATCTGGAGGTGCCGCAGGCAGTTATCGTTAGTGCTCCGGAAAGAGCACACTTCTTTCAATCACCGGTCTGCTTTTGCAGCCGGACAGCGGCTCAGTTATTATCGGAGGCAGGGAAGTTACAAAATGCAGCGATAATGGTAACTCACGATACCCGTATCCTTGACCTGACAGACACAGTCTACCGCTTAGACAACTGCGGATTGACCAGAGATTAAAAAAAGCTCCCAAGTTCAAAGGCTTGGGAGCTAAAATATTTTAGGTCATAAACCAAATTTCTCTATCAGTTCTGTGTACCACTGCCTGTTAAAATTGCTGCTGTCAAGCACTCCGTTCACAAAGCCGTATTCATCAGGAACATCAAGTGCTTCCGGCACCGGGTAACGGCCCTGAGAATCGCCGGTAGGGAAATAGTAGTCTGCATTATCCTCAAGCTGGGGCTTTTTGAGAATGTAGATCCATTTGCTGCCCTTGAACATGGGTGTCAGCTCGCTGGTGGAATAGAGGACCTCCTCACCGTCATTAGTGTCTATGCCGCAATCCTGCCTGATCTTGACTGTTTCTGACTGACATTCGCCTTTCAGTACCTTGTCGATCTTAAAGGTGTTATAGGCTGTTACACCCTCGAAATATTTTTTGTTTTCAGGGTCGCCGTATTTGAATTCTGCGGTTCCGTCCTCAATAAATTCTCCTGTTACGATCAGATCAGCC
>CADBTF010000157.1 GCA_902797485.1 uncultured Ruminococcus sp.
AGGAATATGATGTGTACGAAAAATCGGACAATAACAACCAGCCGTTAAAGCCGTAGGGGGAGAGCCGTTGAACTGTGACAGACTGATTATCGGCGGTGGAGCCTCAGGGCTGTTCTGCGCTGTGCAGGCCGCATGGCTCGGTGAGGAGGTCATCGTTGCCGAGCATGAGAAAAAATGCGGTAAAAAGCTGCTCATAACCGGAAAGGGCAGATGCAATGTTACCAACAACTGCGACGCTTCCGCTGTAATGAAAAACATTCCCCGCAATTCCCGGTTTATGTATTCGGCCTTGTCCCGCTTCTCACCGGAGGATACCATGGCTTTTTTCGAGAGCCTTGGTGTTCCGCTCAAGACCGAGCGGGGCAACAGAGTGTTCCCGGTAAGCGATAAGGCGGAGGATATACGCTCCGCTTTGGTGCAGGCCTGCCGTGACGCCGGCGTTCGTTTCGTCACCGACGAGATCAACGCACTGCTTATTGAAGATGGCAGATGCGTCGGCGCCCGCAGCAATCTGGCGGAATACTATTCCGCCAAGACAGTTATCGCTACAGGCGGTAAAAGCTACCCAGTCACCGGCTCCACCGGCATAGGCTATGAACTGGCTGCTCAGGCCGGGCATACAGTCACCAGCCTGAGCCCCTCCCTTGTGCCAATTGTAACCGAGGAGCGGGATTGCGCCGAAATGATGGGCCTTTCCCTGCGAAACTGCACCCTGTCTCTTTGGGAGGCTGATGCTAAAAAGCCTGTCTACTCGGAGCTGGGGGAAATGCTCTTTACCCACTTCGGCATGAGCGGGCCGCTGGTGCTTTCCGCCTCCGCCCACTTGGGCGAGATAAAAAAGAACAAGTATAAGATAAGCATTGACTTGAAGCCAGCCCTCTCAGAACAGAAGCTTGATGAGCGCATCAGGCGTGATATTTCTGCATCACCGAATAAGGATTATTCAAATCTCCTGCGGGGGGTGCTGCCTGCAAAGCTTATTCCTGTAATAGTAGAGCGCAGCGGGATCGAAAGCTTTAAAAAGGCAAATCAGATCACCGCCCCGGAGCGTGAGGGGCTTGTTAAGCTGCTGAAACACCTTGAATTCACCGTCAAGGGCCTTCGCCCGATAGAAGAAGCTATCATCACCAGAGGCGGAGTATGCACTGATGAGCTTTCCCCGAAAACTATGGAGTCAAAGCTTACAGCCGGCCTTTACTTTGTGGGAGAGATCATTGACGTTGACGCCTACACCGGCGGCTTTAATTTACAGATCGCTTTTTCAACTGCCTATGCCTGCGCCAACGGATAAGAGCTCCGAGAATTGAAAAATCCTTCCGGAGTTCTTGACAGGCTGCAATGATTTGTGGTATAATAATTATTACTGCAAAAATATTTCTCTATATCATCAATTAGGAGGATAAGAGTTAATGGGAATAAATGTAGCTCTTGACGGGCCTTCGGGCGCAGGAAAATCTACTATCGCTAAAAAGATCGCCGCAAGGCTAAAATATGTATATGTCGATACCGGTGCGCTTTACCGCTCTATCGCATATTATGTGATCTCCAAGGGCGTTGACCTGAAAGATAAGCAGGCACTAATCGCTTCGCTTCCTGAAATAGATATTTCTCTTGAGTACCGTGACGGCTCTCAGCACGTTCTGGTAAACGGTGAGGACGTGTCTGATAAGATACGCACCCCTGAAATATCTATGGGAGCTTCAAAGGTCTCCGCTGTACCGGAGGTAAGGACCTTTCTCTTTGACCTGCAAAGAGATATTGCCAAGAAGAATAATATCATAATGGACGGCAGGGATATAGGAACAGTCGTCCTGCCGGACGCCGATGTTAAAATATTCCTCACCGCTTCTGCCGAGGAGCGTGCAAACAGGCGCTTTAAAGAACTCCAGGAAAAGGGCGACCTCTCGACCTATGAGCAGGTGCTGGCTGATATAAACCAGCGGGACTATAATGATATCCACAGAGATATTGCCCCTCTCAGAAAGGCGGATAATGCCATAGAGGTGGATTCCACCAGCATGACATTGGACGAAACTGTTGAGCATATCGCAAAGCTCATTGAAGAAAAGACAGGTGCTCCCGCTCCACGTGAAAAGAAGGAGCGCAAGCCGATGCTGGATTTTTCCGGCATTGAGCCCGTTAAGCGGGGAAAGAAGCTTAACCCTGTCAGAATGTTTTTTTATAATCTGCTCAGGTACATAGTGATCGGTATGCTGAAGCTTTGGTTCAACCTGAAATTTGAGGGCAAGGAAAATGTCCCCAAGGACGGAAGCAATATCTTCGCCTCCAACCACAGAAGCTACCTTGACCCTGTGCTTATCTGCCTGCCCACAAGAGTGCCGAATACTTTCATGGCCAAGGAGGAGCTGTTCCAGACGAACAAGTTCTTTGTATGGCTCATCAAGGTCTTCGGAGCCTTCCCAGTATCCCGCGGCAAGGGGGATATGGGGGCTATAAATATGTCCTTTGAGAAGCTCAATTCCGGGCGGAACCTTGTTATCTTTCCGGAGGGCACCCGCTCCCTTGACGGAAAGGTCGGCAGAGGCAAGACTGGCGTTGCTCTTATAGCCGCAGTTGCACAGTGCCCGGTCATTCCTGTGGGCATTAATTTTGAGGGCAAGCTCAAATTCAGAAGAAAGATCGTCGTCCGCTTCGGCAAGCCTATCGACCCGGAGCAGCTCAAGGTCACCACTCCCGGCCCCAAGGAATTGAAGCTTCTGAGAACTACGATCATGGATTCTATCACAGAATTGGTACATTGAAATGTTAACAAAATGTAAAATTTTAGTTGCAAAGACCGCAGGTTTCTGTTTTGGGGTGGACAGAGCGGTAAAAATAGTGTATAATGAATTAGATATCCGAAATAATGTTGTAACGTTAGGCCCCATTATTCATAACGGAAATGTCGTCGCTGACCTTGAAAGGCGAGGCTGCAGGGCAGTCGAGCTGGACGAGGTAAAAAAAGGCAATACAGTTATTATACGTTCCCACGGAGTAGCTAAGGCTGTTTACGATAAGCTGTCTGAAATAGGCTGCACAGTCGTGGATGCCACCTGCCCCTTTGTTTCGAGAATACACAAAATTGCAGCCGAGCATTCGGGTGATGACTACACTATCCTCATTGCCGGAGATGCTGCCCACCCGGAGGTGGAAGGCATCAGAGGCCACTGCACAGGGGAGAGCTTTGTGTTTGACGGGTGTGAGCAACTTGAAAGTTTGGTGAAAACCGGCGCACTCGCTAAAAAAAAGCTTGCAATTTTGGCTCAAACGACGTATAATAAAAAGAAATGGGAGCAATGCTGTGAATTGGCAGAGAAGCTTCTGCCGAATGCGAAGATCTATCATACCATATGCAATGCCACAAGCGAGCGGCAAAGCGAGGCAGCAGTGCTTGCAAGCAAGGCTGATGTAATGGTGATAGTCGGAGGAAGGCACAGCTCAAATACCCACAAGCTAAAAGCAGTTTGCGACGCTTATTGCCCTTGTTATCTGATAGAGGGGGCGGACGAGCTGAAAAGCATTGATTTTTCAGCTGCAAAAATTATCGGGATTTCAGCAGGAGCATCGACCCCTGCTTATATAATCAAGGAGGTAGTACGGACCATGAGTGAAATTATTAACAATGAAGAGGAGTTCAACTTCGAGGAGGCACTGGAGGCGTCTCTGAAGCCTATACATATAGGAAAGAGAGTGCAGGGCACTGTGTTGAGTGTAAACAGCAACGAAGTCTATGTTGACCTCGGAACCAAGCAGCAGGGCATCATTCCCGCTTCAGAGCTTACTGATGACCCGGGCGCAAAGCCGGAGGACGTTGTTAAGGTCGGCGATGTAGTTGATCTTATCGTGCTCAAGCCCAATGATCAGGAGGGCATCGTTACCCTTTCCAAGAAGCGTGTTGATGCAGCTATCGGCTTTGAGAAGATCGTTGCAGCCAAGGAGGAGAACGCTGTTCTTACCGGCGTTGTTACCAACGTTATCAAGGGCGGTTTGCTGGTTTCAGCTAACGGAGTGAAGGTATTTATCCCCGCTTCTCAGGCTGCTCCCAAGAGAGACTATGACCTCAATCAGATGCTCCGCCAGCAGGTAGAGTTCAAGATCCTTGAGGTGTCTGAGGGCAAGCAGAGAGCTGTCGGCTCTATCAGAGCAGTTGCTAAGGAGCAGAGAGCTGCTGCACAGTCCGCTTTCTTTGAGAACACCAAGGTTGGCGACACTATCAACGGCGAGGTAAAGAGCATCACCGATTATGGCGTATTCGTAGACCTGGGTGGTGTTGATGGCCTTGTAAGAAGAGCCGATCTGTCATGGAACCGCTTCAAGCACCCCTCTGAGATCGTTTCTGTAGGCGATAAGATCGACGTTACTATCAAGGACATTGACCCTGAGACCAAAAAGGTCGCCCTCACCTACAAGAAGGATTCCGAGAATCCTTGGGAGCTGTTCAAGGCTAACTATGAGGTCGGTCAGGTAATTAAAGCAACTATCGTTTCTATCACAAGCTTTGGTGCATTTGCTCAGATCATCAACGGCGTTGACGGCCTTATCCACATCAGCCAGATCGCTAACAAGAGAGTTGACAACGTAGCAGATATACTCAAGGTGGGCGACGAGGTCGAGGTAAAGATCACTGAGATCGATCCTGAAAAGAAGCGCATCAGCCTTTCTATGAGAGAGCTTCTCCCCGAAGAGGACGACGCTGTTGAAGAAGCAGACGAGGACTCTGACTCTGAGAAATAAGCTTCCATACAAACCAATAGTTTTCGCTCGTTCAATATGCGTTAAGCGTGATTGAAAAAGCAGCAGGGGGCGAGTTATCGTCCCCTTTTTTATTTGCGGAAGGGAGGCATTTGATCCGCCTTGTGCGGAGATGATATGGATAATAATAATATAGCTTCCAACAAACCAAAACGTAAGACAACACAGATCAAAAAAGTAAAGAAAAAGAGAAGCACAGGTGCCGTTATTGCGATAAGAAGCGCTAAGGTGATAGGTACTCTGCTGCTGTCGCTTTTCCTAATCATTGTCATCACAGGCTCTATTTTTGTGACTGTGCTGACTATCTATGTCCTGAACTTTGCGAATGTTGATGAGACTATTACCCTTGACAGAGCGGTGGTATCGAGCAACATCTCCAAGTTCCTGTATGAGAACCCCAACTATGACGCTGACGACCCGGATTCCGAGGAGTATCTGCTTTATTACGCCCTTAAAAATCCAGGGCGCAAGGCACAGTGGATAGACCTTGAAGAAATACCCCAGCACGTCCAGGACGCTTATATCGCGGCGGAGGACGAGCGTTTTATGCAGCATGACGGCGTTGACTTCCTGAGAACCTTCTCAGCTATCGCCAACACCCTTCTGGGCCGTACACAGGGCGGTTCTACTATCACCATGCAGACCATAAAGAATATCACAGGTGAGGACGAGCAGCGAGGCGTTGAGGGTATCGAGCGTAAGATCAAAGAAATTTTCCGTGCTATCAATACCGAGAAGGTCTACACCAAGGAGGATATTCTCCAGTGCTACCTTAACATTATCGGCTTGGGTGACGGTCAGCAGGATATCGTGGGAGTTCAGGCCGCAGCAAATTATTATTTCGGCAAGGATGTTACCGAGCTGGATATTGCAGAGGCTGCTGCTCTGGCGGCTACCACCAAATCTCCTGCTACCCTTAACCCGCTTAATTCAGCGGAGGAAAACAAGTACCGTAAGGAATGGGTGCTTGGCAAGATGCTGGAGCTTGGCTCTATCACCGATGCAGAATATGTTCATGCTCTGAATGAGGAACTGAAAATTACCGGTGACCCTGAATTCCAGAGCCGTACCGATGTTGATGAGGAGGAACTGAACAATCAGGGCCTGACCGACTGGTTCATGGACGAGGCTATCGACGAGGCTGCACTGCGCATTTCTGAAAAGAAGGGCATTTCACTGACTGATGCAAGAGCGGAGCTTTATAACGGCGGCTACGACATCTATACCAGCGTTGATATTAATATGCAGAAAAAGATAGAGAAGGAAATGCAGGATCCATCAAATTTCCAGGCTTATTATTTAGCCGATGATGAGCTGCTTTCGTGCTTTATCTGCATAGACTACGAGGGCAATGTTAAGGCCGTTGTTGGCAAGAGAACAGAAAAGAAGGACTGGGACGAGTTCAATATCGCCACCGACGGTACACGTTCACCCGGTTCCTGTATCAAGCCTATAGGCTCCTACGCTCCGGCTATGGATCAGGACCTTATCACCTATTCTTCGCTGATAAACGATAAGCCTATCGAGATAACCGACGAGGAAGGCCAAAAAATGAAATGGCCTGTAAACTACTCCGAATACGGCGACGACGGTAACTGGTCATACAATGACATCTTTGCATGGCAGATGCTGGCTCGTTCACTCAATACTGCACCTGCACAGTTGGTGGAGAAAATGACTCCGGCCTACTGCTACAATTTCCTGAAGGAAAAGCTGGATGTCAGCACTCTGACCGAGGATGATATAAACTATTCTCCTGTAACTGTCGGCGGTCTCAGCCAGGGCTTGCATTTGCAGGACCTTGTGGGCGCATATATGATCTTCGGCAACGGCGGCAAGAAATATGAAGTGACTTATGTCACCAAGATCGTCGATTCCAACGATGAGATCGTTTATGAAAAGAGCGACGGCTACAAGCAGGCAATCAGTGAGTCTACTGCCTATGTTATGAACAAGATGATGCAGAAGGTAATTACCGAATCCAACGGTACCGGACGCTATGCTAAGCTTAACAAGACAGTCCTCGCCGGCAAGACCGGTACTTCGTCTGAATGGAAGGACCTGTCGTTCGTTGGTGTTACTCCAGACTACGTAAGCGGCGTGTGGATAGGCTATGAGCTCCTTGAGAAGATACCCACCACCCAGTACCAGAATATAGGTGCTATCTGGAAGAACATTTTCGGTGATATAGCTGAAACAGAGCCTCACCACGATTTCACAATGCCTGAAACTGTTGTACAGGCGAAATACTGCACTAAAACCGGCCTGCTTGCCGGAAACAGCTGCACCAGTACTGACATTGGCTACTATAAGCAGACTAATGTTCCTGCGACCTGCAGCGGCTGGCACTAAGCTGATAAATAAAAGAGCTGCTTCGGCGGCTCTTTTTGTGAAAGGAAAAATATGAAGGATATAAGATTATGCTGCCCCTGCCATTTTGGGCTTGAAAGCGTCCTGAAATATGAGCTGGGAAAGATCGGAGCAGAGGAAATATCTGTCAGTGACGGTAAAATAAGCTTCTCCGGAGATGAAGCAATGATAGCCAGAGCAAACTACCGGCTGGCAACAGCCGAGAGAGTTCTGATCGAGCTGGGGACTTTTAAGGCAGAGACCTTCGAGCAGCTCTTTCAGGGAGTAAAGGCACTGCCCCTTGAGCGATTTATCTCCAAGCATGACGCTTTCCCTGTAAAGGGACATTCACTTGACTCCAAGCTGCATTCTGTCCCTGACTGCCAGAAGATAATCAAGAAAGCGGCTGTAGAGCGGTTAAAGTCCAAGTACAGTGTCAGCTGGTTTGAGGAGACAGGTGCGCTGCATCAGCTGCAATTTGTTCTCCGCAAGGATATATGTTCTCTCTATCTTGACACCACCGGCGCCGGTCTGCACAAGCGGGGCTACCGCAAAAACTCCAATGACGCTCCTATCAAGGAGACCCTTGCCGCCGGAATAATTGATCTCGCCCGTGTCCGCAGCGACACTGTGCTGGCCGACCCCATGTGCGGCTCCGGCACCTTCTTAATCGAGGCAGCTTACAAGGCAATGAATATTGCGCCGGGGCTTCGGAGGCGGTTTTCTTCGGAGCTGTGGGAGCAGATAGATAAGTCCGTCTGGAAGCAGGAAAAGGAACAGGCTTTGTCTGATGTCAAGCGGGAGAGCGCCTTTAAGGGCCTTGGCTTCGACATTGATGATGAATGTGTCTCGCTGACTGTGAACAACGCAAAGGCAGCGGGAGTTATCAGGCACGTTCAGGCAGAAAAGCGGGGCATAGCGCAGTTTGAGCGTATACCCGGCACTACGGTAGTGGTAAATCCCCCTTACGGTGAAAGAATGCTGGAGCTTCGGCAAGCGGAGGAGCTTTATAAGGTCATGGGTGAAAAGCTTGACCCTTCAAGGGATAACCCTTGCTTTATAATCTCACCCCATGAGGATTTTGAGAAATTCTTCGGCCGGCGTGCAGATAAAAAGCGCAAGCTTTATAACGGAATGATAAAGTGTGAGCTTTTCATGTATTTTAAGTGATACATGATATGACAAAGGATAAGCATTATGGAAGCATTGCAAAAGCCCGACAGTGAGCTTGAAGCTGTTATACTCCGCTTTACCGGTGAGAGCATAGAGGGCTGCCGGATCATTGAGACCAGCAGGGGAGAGAATGACTTCCGGCTGGTGGTAATAGCAGCTCTGTCCAATGGAAGCAGGCTTGTTATCAAGCTGGCAGACAACAGCTTCACCTGCACCGAAAGAATAGAAATGTGGCAGCGCACTATTTTGGAGTATAAAAAGCTTGGTTACTATGCCCCTGAAATACTCCCGGACCGTTTTGGGAAATTTCCGGTGGTTGAATATAAAGGCCGACGGTGCACCTGCTACGCAGAGGAGTACACCTATTATACTCCGGCGGAGGACAGATGCAATGACGACAGCAGGCAGCGTGATGATGACTGGGGCTATATGCGTGATGCCTGGATAATGACAGGCAAGGTTGCATCAGAGCATTTCAGCTATACAAAGCTGCCATCGGCCTACTGTATGTTTGAGCGCTTCTGCTCTGACGATGAGTGCGACGAGGTGCTGGAGGCGGCCCAAAAATGGAAGCGTGCTGCGGAGGCTTTGCCGGAAGAGCTCCACGAAAGAGCAGAACGAATATGGCAGCTTTGGCTGAGCAACCGGAATGAATTGGAGAAGGTTTACAGC
>CADBTF010000158.1 GCA_902797485.1 uncultured Ruminococcus sp.
CAAGAGCCTTAACAGTAAGGTTGAGAAGCAGGTTTTGACAGCTTATTCTCTCGGACTTAAAAAGATCGGTGACGTGACAGAGCAGCCGGATAACGCTCAGACACAGGGCAAGCTCAAGGTCATTTCACACCTTATAAAGGTAACTGAAGCGTAAAGCAAGGAGGTGCTAAACCAATGAAACTGCACGAGTTATCACCTGCTGCAGGCTCTAAGACCGACAAGAAAAGGATCGGCAGAGGACACGGCTCCGGCTGGGGCAAGACTGCAGGCAAGGGCCACAAGGGTCAGAATGCCCGTTCAGGCGGCGGCGTAAGACCGGGCTTTGAGGGCGGCCAGACCACACTCGCACGAAGGATCCCTAAGCGTGGATTCAATAATATCTTTGCAACCGAATATAGCGTTATCAATGTTTCGGATCTCGAGAGATTTGTTGACGGCACAGTTGTAGATACCGAGCTGCTCAAGGCTTCCGGCCTTGTAACCAAGGAGCTTGACGGAGTTAAGGTTCTCGGAAACGGAGAGCTTACAAAGAGCCTTACAGTTAAGGCAGCGGCATTTTCCGCTTCTGCAAAAGAAAAAATCGAAAAGGCAGGCGGAAAGGCTGAGGTGATGTAAAGTGATAGAAACGTTTCGCAACGCTTGGAGAGTTCCTGAGCTGAGAAGGAAGCTGTTGTTCACACTTTTCATTATCATTATTTACAGAGTCGGCGGTGCGGTGCCGGTTCCATATCTGGATTCCGCCGCTATCGCAAGCTGGTTCGAGTCCAATGACGCAAGCGGTAACTTCTTCAGCTACCTGAACGTGCTTTCAGGCGGCAATATGAGCAAGGCTACTATTCTTGCACTTTCTGTTGGACCTTATATCAATGCACAGATCATTATTCAGCTGCTGACATACGCGCTGCCTCCGCTGGAGAGACTCCAGAAGGAAGGCCCGGAGGGCAGAAAGAAGCTGAACAAGATCACTAAGTATGTGGCACTGGGTATCGCAATATTCCAGGGCTGGGCATACTACAGAACTCTTGGCGGCACTGCCAATGCCCTTGTTTACACAAGCGGCTGGCAGAAGTGGTTCTCTGAGGTCGTTATCATTATGTGCTTTGTTGCAGGTGCGTCCCTGACCATCTGGCTGGGCGACCAGATCAGCGAAAAGGGCATAGGCAACGGCATCTCGATGCTGCTCTTTGCAGGTATCATCGCAAGAGGACCTTCGGCTGTCTGGAACCTCATCATGCTGATGAAGACAGGCGAGGCTAAGTACATTATCCTTGTTCCTATCATCATTGTGATCTTCATTCTGATGATCGCATTCATCATCTTCATGAATGAAGCTGAGAGACGCATACCTATCCAGTATGCAAAGAGAATAGTCGGCAGAAAGCAGTATGGCGGGCAGAACACCTTCATTCCTATCAAGGTCTGCATGAGCGGCGTTCTTCCTATCATCTTTGCAATGGCATTTATGTCGCTGCCATCTACTCTTGAAATGTTCATTAAACCGAATCCGGACGGCACAGGCTTCTATAACGGGCTGCTTCGCTGGTTCAGCTATACACACCCGTTCTATGCAATACTGTATTTCTTCCTGATAATCGGATTTAACTATTTCTATGTTTCGATGCAGTATAACCCCGTTGAGATCGCTAACAACCTGAGACAGTCAAACGGCGGCGTGCCCGGTATCAGACCCGGTAAGCCCACCAGCGACTACTTCAAGAGGATACTCTCGAAGATCACCCTTGTGGGCGCTATCTTCCTCGGTATCATTGCGATCTTCCCGATCATCTTCGGCGCCGTCAGCGGCGTTCCGATCGCTATGGGCGGTACTTCAATACTCATCGTAGTAAGCGTAGCACTTGAGACCGTAAGAACTATGGAGAGCCAGATGATGATGCGTCATCACAAGGGCTTCCTTGAGTAAGTAAAGGAGTAAGACTATGAATCTGATACTTTTAGGCGCTCCCGGTGCCGGCAAGGGCACACAGGCAGAGGTCATCTGCAACGCACTGAACATTCCGACAATTTCTACAGGCAATATGCTCAGAGCCGCTGTTAAGGCCGGCACTGAGTACGGCCTGAAGGCAAAGGCTGCTATGGACGCAGGCGCACTTGTTTCTGACGATATCGTTATCGGTATCCTGAGAGACAGGATCGCTGAGCCTGATGCTCAGAACGGCTTTATCCTTGACGGCTTTCCGAGGACAGTTCCTCAGGCTGAGGCACTTGACGCTATGGGCGTAAAGATCGACAAGGTAGTTGAGATCTTTGTTCCTGATGAGACTATCAAGCAGAGGATCTCCGGCAGAAGAGTTTGCCTTGACTGCGGAGCTACCTACCACGTTGATTTCAAGCCCAGCAAGGTTGAAGGTGTATGCGACGTCTGCGGCAAGGAGCTTGTTATCCGTAAGGACGATCAGCCGGAGACCGTTATCAGCAGACTCAAGACCTATCACGAGCAGACTGCTCCGCTGAAGGATTACTACGCAGCACAGGGCAAGCTTGTTACCGTTGAGGGCCAGGAGAATGTTGAGGACACCTCAAAGCTGACGCTTGCAGCCATTAACGGCTGATACAGCGCATGCGCTGATAGAAAGAAGCACTGTTATGATTTGCATAAAATCAACTAAAGAGATCGAAAAGCTCCGCAAGGCGGGAGAGATAACAGCCGGTGCTTTACAGGCAGCCGGCGAGGCACTTCGCCCGGGAATGACTACCCACGAGCTTGACAAGGTAGTTGAGAGATATTTCCTGTCACACGGCGCAAAGCCGGGCTTCAAGGGTTATGAGGGCTTCCCTGCTGCGGCGTGCATCTCGGTAAACGATGAGGTCATTCACGGGATACCGGGGCCTCGGAGGATAATGGAGGGAGACATTGTTTCAGTAGACACTGGGGCATACATCGACGGCTACTACGGCGATGCGTGCAGGACCTTTGCCTGCGGGAAGATAGCTCCGGAGGTACAGGCGCTGCTTGATTCCACAAGCGAGAGCCTGGAGCTGGCAGTTTCGATGCTTGAGCCCGGGATCAGGGTAGGAGATATCGGAGCGGCTATCCAGAAATACAACGAGGAGAGAGGCTTTTCGGTCGTAAGGGAATTCGTAGGGCATGGTCTTGGAAAGGATATGCACGAGGAGCCCGAGATACCTAATTTCGGTAAGGCCGGAAAGGGTATCAAATTACAGGCAGGAATGGTGATCTGCATTGAGCCTATGATAAACATGGGCACGGCAGCCATCAAGATAATGCCTGACGGCTGGACTGTTAAAACACAGGACGGCAAATGGTCAGCTCATTTTGAGCACGCAATAGCCATAACTCAGACAGGGCACGTTGTACTTGACAAGCTGGTATGAGTGAGGGCTTTGTAAATATAAAGCCCGGGACAGTCGTATGGGCTTTGGCAGGCCGTGAGAAAGGTCGCTGCTTCGTTGCTGCAGCGTCAGACGGCGGCTTTGTGTATCTGGCTGACGGCAAGGAGAGGAAGCTTTCCAAGCCTAAGAAAAAGAGCATGAAGCACATTTCACCTGCTGAGGGCTTCATAGAATTGAGCGGGCTGACAGACAGAAAGCTGCGTGGGCTTTTAAGGGGCTTTGGGCCTTATGACGGAGCCTGCTGCCACATGAAAAACGAGTGAGAAGGAAGAGGTATTCTCTGTATGTCAAAAGAAGACGTGATCGAACTTGAAGGCACAGTAACTGAGGCGCTTCCGGGTGCCAAATTCAATGTGCAGCTTGCAAACGGACATATGATCCTTGCTCACGTTTCGGGCAAGCTTCGTATGAACTATATTCGTATCGTACCCGGCGATAAGGTAAAGGTCGAGATGTCGCCCTATGACCTTAACAAGGGTAGGATCACATGGAGAGCTAAGTAAGCTTTTCACACATCAGTGCGGGGCGACCCGCTTTCACAAACCAAAGGAGGTATTTCGATGAAAGTAAGACCTTCAGTTAAGCCTATCTGCGAAAAGTGCAAGGTTATCAAAAGAAAGGG
>CADBTF010000159.1 GCA_902797485.1 uncultured Ruminococcus sp.
GACCTCAGCGGAGCAGATCGACGCCGAGGGCTTCTCAGGATATATCCACACCGGCTCTATCCCCAAAAGAATACAGCCGTTGAGAAAAGCCCGGTGACAATTCCTGGCGGCAGCTATCCGGGTGCGTTTACCCAAAAACGCCCTCACACAGGCCAGCATACCCTTGATGGAAAGCGATGAGCCCTCGGTGGAGAACAGCGTCCTGCCGGCACCGTAAAGCTCCGCTGCAAGGTCCTCACTTTGGTGGATAATGCCCTCTGCTTCAAAGAGGTAATCAGCCCCCTTGATCTCGGTGATGTCCAGCGGCTCCGGCCCCAGCAGCGCCCGGCCCTTGTGCCCCGGCATATGCAGGCGGATAGTTCCGCTTTGGTTGTAGCCCTCGATAAACCGGCTTATAGGCAGTTCAGGTGATCTCATTTCTCAAAGCCCTCAGTTTTTCCACCGAATCTCTGACAGCGTCAACTATGTATTCCACATCAGAGGCAGTAAGGTCATCTTCAAAGGTCAGACGCAGGGAGCCCTTGATGTATTCCTCCGAGGTGCCTATGGCCCGCAGAACATGAGAGGGCTCCTTTGAGGAAGACGTGCAGGCCGACCCGCCGGAGGCGCAGATGCCCCGCATATCCAGCATCAGCAGCAGGCTCTCGCTCTCCACCCCGCTGAAGGAAATGTTCACATTCCCCGCAAGGCGGTTTTTTATGCCGCCGTTCAGGTGGCTGCCGGGTATCTGGAGCAGGTCGTTTATCATCCGGTCACGAATGTCCTCGGTGCGTTCGATCTTGTGGTAAATATCCTGCGTCATCTCGGAAAGGGCGGCCGCCATAGAAACTATCTGAGCCACAGGCTCGGTGCCGGAGCGCATACCGTACTCCTGACCGCCGCCGTATATCAGCGGTGGGATAGAAAATCCGCTGCGGATACAGAGCCCCCCCACGCCCTTCATAGCGCCGAACTTGTGGCCGGAGAATGAGAGCATATCAACGCCCAGCTCCTGCACATCAACAGGTAAGTGTCCAACTGCTTGGACAGCATCAGTATGCAGCGGCACGCCCTTTCTGCGGCATTCGGCGGCAATTTTTTTAATAGGCTGAAGGGTTCCGATCTCGTTGTTAGCCAGCATAACGCTGACGAGGCAGGTCTGATCGGTGATAGCAGAGTTGACCTGCTGTGGGGTGATATAGCCGTCACGGTCAGGGGGGAGGTATGTGATGGAGAAGCCGTCCTTTTCGAGGTCGGCGCAGGTGTTAAGAATGGCGTGGTGTTCGAGGGCGGTGGTAACGATGTGGTTCCTGCCGGCAGCAGCGCCGACCCTTGCAGCGGAGCGCAGAGCCCAGTTATCGGATTCCGTGCCGCCGGAGGTAAAGAAGACATCTCCGGGCTGAGCGCCGAGGGCGTAAGCGATAGATTTTCTTGATTCGAGCAGGGCGTTGGCAGCCGCCATAGATTTTTTATGCAGGGAGGAGGGGTTGCCGTAATGCTCGGTGATAAAGGGCATAGCGGCTGAGAGAGCATCTTCATTGACGGGCATAGAAGCGGCGTTATCGAGATAGAAAGAGAGTTTGTCCATAAGCATTATCCTTTTCGGGGAAAGTAAGCAAAGAAAAAACGCACAAGCAAATAATCATAACCGCGAAGCGCACTCGCCGTTTCCAAAGGCGGCGTTAGCCTTTGGTGGGGTCTGGGGCAAAGCCCCAGCGGGGACGGGGGCAGAGCCCCAGCGGAGCTCGAGGCGGAGTCTCGTTTGGGCGTCAGCCCAACCCGGCGCTGCGCAAGAAAACCAAAGAGCAGCAAAACTTGTTATCAATCCAAAGGTCACAAAGAGCACAAATTCGCAGCGCCGGAAAAGCAGTTATCCTGCACTCACAGGAAACAGTGAGCGGAGCGAACGTATTTCCGTACCCGGAGCGCCGCCGTCAGAGAAACCGTCAGAAGCGCAAAAGCCCGGAAACCGTCAGAAGCACACTCGCCGGGGCAGAAAAATCACAGCTCTCCGCCGGCTGTATACCCACGCTTTGACTGCTAAGGTACGGAAAATCGGTCACTGCGTTCCCTCTTTCCTGCGGCTGCGGGAGGATAGGCTTTGACGGCGCTGCATTTGGTCTGTCCTTGGCAGACAGGCGGTCGCTGACAGTTCGGAGGGCCTTTTATTTCTTGTGCAGCGCCTTCGTGGGACGCTGTCCCACACCCTGCTTAGGGCTCTGCCCTAAGAACCCGCAAGGGCTCTGCCCTTGACCCGCTGGGGCTCTGCCCCCGTCCCCGCCAAAGGCTAACGCCGCCTTTGGAAACGGCGAATTCGCTCCGCGGTTCCTCTTGATAGCTTAGCTTGTAATATTTATTCTTTATTCTTTCTTCTTTATTCTTTATTCTTTTAGCGGAGCACAGCGCAGCGCTTCATTGCCCCCAGTATTTTCTGTCCAAGCTCCTGTACTGCACCGCAAGGGCTATGAACCTCTCATTGATCTCTTTATCACCGTTCATATCCGCACAGGTCCTTGCTACTTTTAAGATCTTATCATACGCTCTCGCTGATAACCCCAGTTTATTGAAAATCTTCCCAAGTATTTCCTTAGCCCCCGGTGTCAGCTCGCATACCTCATGCAGTATGTCACTGGTGATCTGTGCATTGCAGGTTATATCCGTTCCCTTGAAACGCTCCAGCTGCACGTCTCTTGCCCGCTGGACCCTCTCCCTTATGGCCTCCGAGCTCTCCTCCTTGTCCTTCGAGGACAGCTCCGCATATTCCACCGGCGCTACCTCAACGTGCAGGTCGAACCTGTCCAGCAGCGGCCCTGAGACTTTATTAAGGTACCCCTTTACCTGCTTCGGGGAGCAGATGCACTTCCTCTTGGGGTGCCCGTAGTATCCGCAGGGGCAGGGGTTCATGGCCGCTATGAGTATAAAGGAGCTTGGATATGTCACGCTGCCCCATACTCTTGAAATAGTCACCTGGCCGTCCTCCAGAGGCTGGCGCAGTATCTCCAGCGCTGTGCGGTTGAATTCCGCCAGCTCGTCTAAAAACAGCAGACCGTTGTGCGCCAGAGAGATCTCCCCCGGGCGGGGTATGCTGCCGCCTCCCGATAAGCCCGCCGCCGATACCGTGTGGTGGGGCGACCTGAAGGGCCTCACCGTCACCAGCGGGTTTTCCTTGTCCAGCAGGCCGGCTACGGAGTGGATATTCGTGGTCTCTATGGATTCTTCAAAGCTCATCTTCGGCAGGATAGAGGGCATACGCTTTGCCAGCATGGATTTGCCGGAGCCCGGCGCACCGATCATCAGAACGTTATGCCCGCCGGCGGCTGCGATCTCCATAGCTTTCTTTGCCATGTACTGCCCCTTGACATCTGCAAAATCCAGATTGCCGAAATAGTTTGGAGCCTCCGGGCGAACCGGTGCTGCCGGCATCATGACAGCTCTGCCGGAAAAGTGCATAACAAGCTGTGCCACGCTCTCCACGGCGTAGACCTTTATGCCCTCCACCACAGCAGCTTCACGGGCGTTGTCAAAGGGAACGAAGATCTCTTTAAGGCCCTGCTGCCTGGCAAGGAGCGCCATTGGGAGCACGCCGTTAATGGGCCTTATCTCCCCGGAGAGGGAGACCTCGCCTATAAATGCTGCGCTGCCGGTCTGAGCCTCATTGCAGAGCCCCAGTATAGCCAGTATCGCCACTGCCATAGGCAGGTCATAGACAGAGCCGGTTTTTTTCTTATCCGCAGGGGCAAGGTTGACCATGATCTTCTGCTTGGGGAATTCTATCCCGGAGCACCGCAGGGCAGAGCGTATCCTCTCTCTGCTCTCCCGGACGGCAGCGTCCGCAAGCCCCACCACGTCAAAGCTTTGTATCCCTCTGCTTGATTCTATTTCCACCTCCACCGGAAAGGCATTCAGCCCCATCAGGCCAAGGCTGTTGATCTTTGCAAACATTAATATTTCCCCTCTGCGATCATACGCATAATGTTCTGACGTTCTGTCAGGGTGTCTGCGATTTGCTCATTTACTGCTTCTCCCCGAATAAGATGTATCCCCGAAGGGGTGTGGGGGCGACCGGAAAGCCCCCACGAATGAGCGTGCACCAATCTTTCCAATCAAACCAAAGCAGTGAGCGTAAACAAAACTATCAACTGATTCAAATGTACGTCTCCAGAAAGTCCAGCACGTCCTTAAAGACCTCCTCACGGTTGAGCTCGTTGATAAGCTCGTGGCGGGCGCTGTCGTAAAGGCGTATGCGGGCATGGGCGCTGTAGGAGATCAGCTTGTTGAATACCTTCTTGACACCCTCACCGTAGGCGCCCACCGGGTCGGCTTCGCCGGCGATCAGCAGGATAGGCAGGTCCTTGCGGATAGTGGAGAACCACTTTTCCTGACTGACGAACCACAGCACCTTGCCCAGATTTTCAAAGCCGTTGAGGGTAAAGGTGAAGCCGCAGAGCTCGTCCGCCATGTACTTGTCCACCACCTCGTCGTCACGGGAGATCCAGTCGTAGGGGGTGCGCTGGTCGGCAATGCGCTTGTTGTAGGCGCCGAAGGCTGCCTTGTTGAGGGTCTCCGAGCGGTAGTAGGGCTCGTTATGATGCCTGCGCTTGGCAGCATCGACGGCTATGAGCATCATCTCTCCCGCCTTGACAGGCCCGGCAGTGCCGCAGTAGACCGCCCCGGTGAGCTCATAGCCGAACCAGGTGGTGTAGGCTCTTGCCAAAAATGAACCCATACTGTGCCCGAAAAGGAAGTAGGGCAGCTCCGGGTAGGATTCCTTCATGATCTTTGTAAGGCTGTGCATATCCTTTACCACATTTTCCCAGCCGTTCAGGGGGCTGAAATAGCCCAGCTCGCCCGGCTCGTTTACGCTCCCGCCGTGGCCTAAATGGTCATTGGCGCAGACCACAAACCCATGTGCGGTGAGATATGAGGCAAAGTCTGCATACCGCAGGGCATACTCTGCCATGCCGTGGGCGATCTGAACGATCCCCACCGGCTCCAGCTCCGGGAACCAGATATGGTACCTGATCTTATGGACACCGTCCCTGCTTTTGAAATGTGATGTTATCATTGTTGACATAGTAATACCCCCCCGTTTTTCCAATGCACAAATGCACAGCCCCTCGTACCGAGTGGCCGCACAATGCACAATGTTCCGCCTTTGCGGGTTTGGCTAAGGCTTTTTAAATTCTGCGTCCTTGATAGTTTTCAATGCACAATTTTCTGACGTTCTGTCAGGGTATCTGCGATTTGTTCAATTCTGCTTCTCACCGGTTAAGTGTCCAATATTTTACCCTTATCATTGACCCCTTGCCAATGGCAGAACACCAAAATGATAACTCCCGCAGGCACAATCACAAAGCACATATAAAACGCATACCAAGAACACCAAAGCTATCCTCCCGCACAATCTACAGCGCCCGAGATGGGCAAAGCGAATGTTCCATTCGCTTCTGCGCCGTAGGCGCCACCTTCATTGTGCATTGTGCATTGTGCATTGTGCATTGACCTGCATTGTGCATTGTGCATTGTGCATTGAAATAATTATACCATATCTCCTGCCAAAATGCAAGCTTTATGTGTGAATTCGGTGCATTGTTTCTTATATGTAAATAAAATATTAAGTTTCTTGCAAAGGTTGCACGTTTTAATGCAACAAAAGGGCTTAAAACGGCTGTTGGTGAAAGGGCTTTTATGGGCTTCCCGGTCCGTCGGCTGAGTGCCGGTTGACCGGGCGGCTGCGGGGCTCTTTGACAATTCGGCTCTGCGGCGGCTTCCTGCTTTGTCTAAGGGTGGGGCAGGCGGTCATTCGGGGGCTGTCAAATAAGGAGAAGAACATGGCAAAGTACAAGCTGGACTGGTTCAAGCTTGACTGCCGGCTCGACTCAAAAATGGAGCTTATCGAAGCAGAATACGGCTTGCTGGGGTTCGCAGTCGTCGTGAAGCTGTGGCAGGAGATCTACGGCAGCGAGGGCTATTACTGCGAATGGAACGACGATATTGCGATACTTTTTTCAAAGAAGCACAATATCGCCCTCAGCAAGGTGAAGGCTGTTCTGATGCGTGCCATTGCAAGAGGTATTTTCCACAAGGGCTTGTTTGAGCAGTATGGGATACTTACGTCTCACGGTATACAAGTAAGGTATTATGATGCCGTTGACAGACGCAAGTTTGCAAAGATCAAGCCCGAATACCTCTTGCTTTGCGATACCCAATTTGAGGAAGATGCTGACAATTCAGGCGAAAATGCAGACATTTCAACGGAAAAAGCAAACATTTTTTTCACAGAAAAGAAAAGAGAAGAAAAGAAAAGATCAGATGAGAAGAGAGAGGCCGCACAGTCAGCGCCGGCGGAGATCTCCAAGGTAGGGCTGACTGATGAGGAATACAGGGAGCTTGTCCGTCTGTCCGACGAAATAACAGTGAGGATATATATAAACAAGCTCATAGCGTGGCAGCAGCAAAACAGCAAACGCTCTGTAAAGGCTTATATAACTGTTAAAAACTGGATAGAGCAGGATAAGCAGTCAGCGAAGCGGGCACAGCCCGCACCGGCTCCGGAGGCATCAAAGTCCTCCTTTGACCTTGCGGCATGGCAGGAGTATGCGGAGCATCTCTTTGATTAGTTGATAGTTGATAGTGGGAGCGCTGGCGCTAAAATAATAAAGAATAAAGAATAGTGAATAATGTTTTTTACGCTCACGGCGTTGGCTTGGATTTATAGACCGGCGCACGCTCCCTTGTGGGGGCTTTCCGGTCGCCCCCACACCCCTTCGGATATACATCTTGTTTTGGGGGCTTTCCGGTCGCCCCC
>CADBTF010000160.1 GCA_902797485.1 uncultured Ruminococcus sp.
TACGGCGCCCGAGATGGGCAAAGCGAATGTTCCGTTCGCTTCTGCGCCGGAGGCGCCACCTTCATTGTGCATTGTGCATTGTGAATTGTGCATTGAAAGCATTGCACATCTAAATTGGGAGTTGGATATAGTAAATATTTCTGCCTTATCTTTGCCTTAAACTGCGTATCGCCTTCCGCAGCCTGTTAAGTCCGTCTTCAACGTATGCCCTTGGGCAGGCGATGTTCATTCTGAGGTGGGTGTTGCCGCCGCCGTAGATCTGCCCGTCAGAAAGAAACAGCCCTGTCTCACGCCTGATGTATTCCCAAAGCTCATGGACCGGCATACCAAGGGCAGAGCAGTCGAGCCAGAGCAGATAGGTGGCCTGTGACTGCACCAGCCTTATCTCCGGGAGCTCAGCCTTTATAAATTCGCTGACACACTGCTTGTTGGCATAGATATATTCCCGCAGAGCGTTCAGCCAGGCTTCGCCGTGCTCAAAGGCAGCTATGGGCGCTGTTATCGCAAAGGAGTTGGGCTCGCCGCATTCGTCGGTGTTAAGAGCCCGCCATACCTTGTGCCGCAGGCGCTTGTTCGGTACTATCGCCGCTGCCGTTTGCAGCCCTGCCAGATTGAAGGCCTTGGTAGCCGCCACACATACCACGCAGTTGTCCCGGCACTTTTCAGAGGCAGAGGCAAAGGGTACATAGTCCGCTCCCGGGTCGGTGATGTCACAGTGTATCTCATCAGCGATCACTGTAACGCCGTTGTTATAAGCCAGCTCTCCTATCCTCGCAAGGGTGCTTTTGTCCCATATATTGCCGCAGGGGTTCTGAGGGTTGCAGAGCAGCAGAAGGCTGGTCTGAGGGTCTGCAAGGGCAGCCTCCAGCCGTTCCCAGTTTATGGAATATGCTCCCTCACTGTAGTCAAGAGGGCATTCCAGGACTCTCCGCCCGTTGTTGCGGATACAGTTATAAAACACATTATACACCGGCGTCATGATGACAACATTTTCGTCAGCCGTCGAAAGCTTCCTGACGCAGGAGGATATAATGGGGATAACTCCCGTGGCAAACACGAACATCTCGTTACCGTAATCAATTCCGTGGCGGCGGCTCCACCAGCTCCTGTAGGCCTCGCTCCATTCCTTCGGCACAGTGGAATAGCCGAACACTCCGTGCTCCGCTCTTTTTATGACAGCCTCCCTGACCTCCGGGGCAGTTTCAAAGTCCATATCCGCCACCCACATGGGCAGCTCGTTTTCACCGATGTCCCACTTGTAGGAATAGCTGCTGCTGCGCCTGTCAATGATCTTATCAAAATCGTATTTCATAAGCACCCTCCGCTCAAAGCATTTTCTCTACGGCCTGCCGCATCTATGATTATACCATAAAAGCCGCTGCCTTTCAAGCCCCCGCAAGCACAAAGCGGCCCCCGGCAGGGAGCTTATCCCCGCTGAGGGCCGCCTGATATTTAATTACCTGTCACTGAGCCGGGAGATTAATCTTTTTGGGTGATCTCAAGCCTTCTGGATTTAGGCTGCTCCTGCTGATGCTTTGGCAGGTCCAACGTGAGGATACCGCTCTTGTATTCTGCGGTGATGCCCTCCGGGTCAATGCCTGTCAGGTCAAAGCTTCTCTTGTAGGAGCCATAGCTGCGCTCACGGCGGATATATTTGCCTTCCTTGTCCTTCTCCTCCGACTGGGTGCTGTGCTCTGCCGAAAGCGTCAGCATATTATCAGTGATGTCAATGTTGATGTCCTCTTTGGCAAAGCCCGGCAGTTCAGCTTCAAGTATCAGCTTGTCGCCCTCATCACGGATATCCGTGCGGATCCTCTTATTGTCGCTTACCGGAGCAAAGAAGCTGCGGTCAAAGTCATCAAACATATCGAACAGGTCATAATCTCTCTTTCCAAACGGTGTCATAGCATACATAAAACATTCCTCCTATTGTTCTCACGGTCTCTTTTTGCGGGATCGTTTTTTATTTTTATTATTATCTCTTGCCCGCTTTTTTATTCATTCTGTCTTTAGCTTTCCATCGGTCTCAGCTCCTTTTCTCTTACTGATTATATGATAGTCCCCTATTATGATCTTTGTGTTATGATATTGTGAAAATAAGGTGAAATTTAGCACTCTCTGAATATGAGTGCTAACACTCTGCGGTATAGAGTGCTAACAGGAGGCTTTCCAATTTATTTATAATTTGCCTGCACTGATTTGAGCTTGTATGAAATGCGGTAGGTTTCGGGTGTAAATGCGCTATGTTTCGGGTGTAAATGCGCTGTGTTCCGGGTGCAGATGCGCTGTGTTCCGGGTGGAGCCGACCCAGCAAAGGCCGTAACTGTGCGGCTTGAGAGAAGCCATGTTTTTCCGTACTATTAGTACTTTTAGTACTTTTTTAAAGAAACGCCCTCCCGCGCTTTGGGGGCGGAGGGCTGTATGAAATACATATACACCGGCCTGATAAAAATGATAATTGACAGCAATACATATCAGGGGCAGGAACAAACCAAAACGCTTCTGCCAAAAAGCAGAAGCGCCATGCTTATTCAAAATATACTTCAAGCTGACCGAAGGCTGTTACCTTTTTCAGCTTCACGTCCGGGAAGGAGGTAACTGTCTGCACCTTGATTATCTCCGCTGAAAATGCACTGCTGTCAGCCGCCTTGACCTCAAGATCAGGGAAGCTGTTCACATACTGCACCTTTAAGTCCGGGAATGAACTGACCTCCCGGAAGGTCACCTTTTTGCCCTTGTATTTTTCCAGAAGCTCTTTACCTGCCATTCTTCAGACCTCCTCTTGATCTCTTTATCATAAACCCGGCGATCAGCCCTGCTGCAAGAGCCGCAGCAGGTATTATCTGCTCGCACAGAATGATCCTCTTGAAGATCAGCAGCGGAGCAAGTATCTGCCAGCAAAGTGCTGCCGCAATGGGGATAAGATTTATCCTGCTGCTAAAGACCGCAGCCCCTCCCCAAAGCATCACCAGGACCGGAACTGCATAGACCGCCAAAAGAGAAAATATCAGCTCGTTGCCTCTGACACCTCCGCTGACTGCCCAGATGGTGAACGCTCCGTAGGCTGCCGCTGCAAAAACCGTAAGCAGATATTTTTTCATTGCGATAGCCTTTCTATAGCTGCCTTTACTCTCTCTATAGTCTTTTTCCTGCCCATAACAGCGGCAATGTCCGTTCCGCCGCCCGGTGTGGAGCGCTGCCCGGAAATAGCTATGCCCAGCGGGTAGAGCAGCCA
>CADBTF010000161.1 GCA_902797485.1 uncultured Ruminococcus sp.
CACAAGGGAAGACCCTCTGCACATCGTCATACTGATAGCCGCATACTACGGACTGCGCCGGAGCGAGGTGGTGGGGCTGAAATGGTCGGCAATAGATTTCGGCGGACGGACGGTGAGCATCAAGCATAAGGTCTTGCAGGACGGCTCCGACCTCAAGGGCTTCGATGTGATGAAAACTAAGTCGTCTTACCGCACCCTGCCGCTGATACCGATAGTCGAGCAGGAGCTGATAGCCGAGCGGGAACGCCAAACCGAGATGAAGCGCGTTTTCGGGATGAGCTATAACCGCAATTATGAAGAATATATCTGTGTCGATGCTGTGGGGGAGCTTATAAAGCCGAACTATGTGACCGACCATTTCAAGGTGATACTCAAACAGAACGGTTTGAGAAAAATCAGATTCCACGATCTGCGGCATTCGTGTGCGAGCCTGCTGCTTGCCAACGGCGTGCAGATGAAGCTGATTCAGGAGTGGTTAGGGCATAGCGACATCAGCACCACGAGCAACGTCTACTCCCATGTGGACAGTGAAAGCAAGCGCCTGTCGGCGCAGGCTATCGAGAAGGCGCTGGGGGAGGACAATGATGATAAGGAAGAAGGCGAGAAAAGGAAGGGAGCATAGGCCATACTATTATATAGGGAAACAAAAACTCCCTGTCCGAGAGGGCAGGGAGGGTAAATAGCCTTGGAAAAGGGCAAAATAAATCCGCCCTCTGCATCTCTGCAAAAGGCGGAAATACGCGGCTTACACCGCTCACTGGCGGAGAGTCAGGGATTCGAACCCTGGGTGAGTTTTGCCCCACACAGCATTTCGAGTGCTGCACCTTCGACCACTCGGACAACTCTCCGTACTAAAAAATATTGAGAAATTTGCGAGAAAACTGCGAGATACGGTCTGTAAAAACCGCCGTATCAGAGCCCCTAAACCGCGATATATCGCAGTTTGACGACAACAACCGTGACAGACCCCACTATGTTTCGAGTGCTGCACCTTCGACCACTCGGACAACTCTCCGTTTATGCGCTGTAAAGCACCTATATATTATACTACAATACTCAATAAATTGCAATACCTTTGTGTGGATTTGCTTTTGTTAATTTTGTATGAACTGATTCGGGTAACGATTACATCTTATCAAATTTTTGTAGCAGATTGACCGAAAATCAGGTGAAGAAATTGTGCATTGTTTTTTGAAAAAATTTTGAATTTTCTCTTGCTTAATTCTATTGGTTGTGATATAATACAAATATAAAGGTTCTGATTTGATGTTTTTGAGGAATATTACAATCGGGCATACTATCTGAAAGGATTGATCATGTAATGGCGTTAGGAAGAAAGAAGAAAGAAGAGTCTACAAACGATAAGATCATTCGTCTCTTTCAAGAAGGCAAATCTGTTGAAGATATTGTTGGCGAGGTAGCTCTCCGCGCTGACATTGTTACCGGCGTTATTCAGCGTAAGCTTGGTGCAGACGCTGTTCCGGACGCTGCTATTCCCCACGAGAAATCCCAGGCTGCAAGCGTTATCGGCGCTGTTTCCGGTGCTGCCGCTCCTGCTGAGGACAGCAAGGCGCCGGAGGACATTGAAGGTATGAGCAAGCTGGAAAAGCTGTACCTGGAAAGAAAGAAGAAAATGGAAAATGCTCCCAAGCCAGCCGCTCCGGAGGCTCCCGCTCACGCCGGAATGGACGGCATTTCTCTTGCAGAAGCTGCTCCTGCCGAGCCGGAGCCCGAGAAGCCCGTTGCTTTGACAGCTGAGCCTGAAAAGGAGCCTGAGGTACATAGAGTAAGTCTTGTTGACGACTATAAAAAGCAGGCTAATATCCCCGCCTCACAGTCTGAGATGGACGGTATTTCTCTGACGGCACCTAACGTTCCGCCTAAGCCTGCTATTCCTTCATATACTATCCCCTCCCCCGGTGAGGAGTATGCTGAAATGGAGGCTCTTGTTCCGCCGGACGTTGAGTCCACAGAGATCTCTGATGCCCCGATAGCTTCTTATTCCGGCGAGCCCGAGCCCGCAGCTGCCGAGGAGACCGAGCCTGTGGCTGAATCACCCGATGCTCCTGCCGCACCTGCTGCTGAATCTACCGTTACCTTTGACACCACAAACAAGGTAGCTGACAAGATGAAGGCATTTGCTCTCAGCCAGATCGAGGCTAACAACGCCAAGATCGCTGAACTGGAAACAAAGAACAATGCCATCAAGAACGAATACACCGCTAAGCTGGAGACTGTTAATACAGCTCTCACCCTCAGCCAGAGCACCTTCGATACTATCGAGACAAGGCTCAATGAGGCTTATGCTGCCAGTGAGAGAGCAAGAGACGAGAACAGACTTGCTATCGCCAAGGCAGAGGAGGAATACAACCGCAAAATGGCGGAGATCGACGAGGAATACAGAAACGCCACCTTTGAAGCCAACAACAAGTTCCAGGAGTTTGACGATCAGAACAGGCTGGAGATTGCCAAGCTGGACGAGCAGAAATCCACCGCTCAGGCTGACCTTGTGCTCAAGAGAAAGGCTGTTGCCGAGGTCCATCAGATGATCGACGGCGAGTCTGAAAAGCTTGTTGCTCAGATCAATGCTCTGAAGGAAGAAAACGCCGGTTATCAGAGCTTCCTCAAATAATAATAACTGTAGTAAGCAAGCTTCCGCTTCTGGCCGGGAGCTTGCTTTTTTGTATGATGAAAAAATTGTGAAAACTATTGAAATATTTTAATATATATGATATAATAAAGCAAACAGATTTTAAGTCTGTTTAATAAAGAGGAAGGGAGAATGGGAATGGATACCACAATGGTTATTTTTTGGGCTGCGTGCTTTGTGGTGTTTGTTATAGTTGAAATAGCTACACTAAATGCCCTTGTTTCGATCTGGTTTGCTATCGGCTCCCTTGGAGCTATGTTCTTTGCAATTGCAGACCTGTCCTTCGTTTGGCAAATGGTCATGTTTGTCGGGCTGTCAGCTGTGATACTTTTAGCCACCCGGCCGCTTGTCAAAAAAATGCAGGGGCGGCGGTACGCCACAAACTTTGAGCTGGACATCGGCAAGACCGCATTAGTCATCGAGACTATAAACAACACCCTTTCGCAGGGCAGAGTCAAGCTGGACGGCACCGACTGGGCAGCTCGCTCGGAGGACGGCTCCCCTATCGAGGAGGGCGCTGTAGTCGTAGTAAAAATGGTTGACGGCGCAAAGCTGATCGTCGCAAAGCAGCCGCAGTAAGCAGGCTGAAATAACATCACTGAGGTCCGGATATGTTTAGCAGAAAGATCCCCAAGGGCAAGGCTCTTGTAGTGCAGCACGGCGGCTCCAAAAAAGTCTATACAGAAGGCACTGTCAAGCTGATGCCCTTTGTAGATAAGGTACTTACGGAGCTTGAGCTCGAAGAACAGACACTGGCGGTAGATAAGCAGCCGGTCGTCACAAAGGACGGGCAGACGGCTTTGATAAGCCTGGTTGTCAGGTTTTATATCAGCCAGCCGGAGGTCTATATCCAGAATGCTCCGGAGCGGCTTGAGCCTGCTCTGACTTCCCTGCTGATGACCGCTTCGAGAGATCTGGTCTCATGCAGAGAAAGAGACAAAGCCCTTGAAGAACTTGGCAGAACGCTTTTGGCTGCCGCAGGTGCCGCTGTAAAGCAATGGGGCCTGACGCTCAGTGATGCAGTAGTAACAGAATTTGAAAATATGTAATCGGAGGTAATTGAAAATGGATACACCTATTATCATTGCGCTGGCAGTAGCAGCGTTCATCGTGCTGGTTATCATTACCAACATCAAGGTCGTTCCCCAGGCTTATGTTTACGTTGTAGAGCGCTTCGGTGCCTTCCATGCAGCCTGGACCACCGGCCTGCACGTTAAAGTGCCCTTTATCGACAAGATCGCCAAGAAGGTCTCCATTAAGGAGCAGGTGGTTGATTTTAAGCCCCAGTCAGTTATCACTAAGGATAACGTTACTATGCAGATAGACACAGTAGTATTCTTCCAGATAACAAACGCTATGCAGTTCACCTACGGCGTTGAGAGACCTATTTCCGCTATTGAGAACCTGACCGCCACCACCCTCAGAAATATCGTCGGTGATATGGATCTGGAAGCTACACTGACCTCCCGTGATTTCATCAACACAAATATCACCAAGATACTTGACGAGGCCACAGACAGGTGGGGTATCAAGGTACAGCGAGTTGAGCTGAAAAACATTCTGCCTCCGGCTGAGATCAGAGACGCCATGGAAAAGCAGATGAAGGCAGACCGTGAAAGACGTGAAAAGGTAATTCAGGCTGAGGCTGAAAAGAAGTCCCAGATACTGGTGGCAGAGGGTGAAAAGGAATCCAAGATCCTCAGAGCTGAGGCCGAGAGAGAATCCAAGATCCTTCAGGCGGACGCCGTTAAGCAGCAGAAGATACTGGAGGCAGAGGGTGAAGCTCAGGCTATCCAGATGGTTCAGCAGGCACTGGCTGACAGCTTGGTAAAGCTCAATCAGGCCAACCCCAGCGAGAACGTTATTCAGCTTAAAAGCCTTGAGGCCTTTGCCAAGGCTGCTGACGGCAAGGCTACCAAGATCATCATTCCCAGCCAGATACAGGGTATCGCTGGTCTTGCAGCAGGCTTAAAGGGTGTCATCACAGAGGACACACAGCAGGCTCGCCCACAGTAAACCAAATAAAAAACGCCGGACTGTTCACCAGCCGGCGATTTTTTATGCCTATCATTTTTTAAAGTTCTTTTCGACTATTACCTCTGCTCTGCCGCTCAGGAGGCCGACCTTGACCTCGTCTGCTAGCTTTCCTAAAATGGATTTTTCCAGCTCGTCCCACTCAACTGTATGCTCCGGCAGATCGGACTGCACATTTGAACGGTACCTTTGCAGCGACCAGTAGTTATCCTGTGAAGCTGAATTATAAAGTGCGCTGTTAGGGTGTGCGCCCATTTTGTACCAGCTGTCAGCCATGGTGTCCACTCCGTCGTAAACGCCGTCGGTGGAATACTGCATACTAACTCTGAACATTTCTCTGATCTTGCCCATTATGCCCTTGGCCCGGATATTTTTGCCGGAGGTCGAGGCTGAAAGCAGCTGCTTCTCCTGAACTATATCAACGTCCTTATTAGCTGTCAGGCAAATTTTGCAAAGCAGCTCGCCGCTGCCGGTCTCCTCGCTCTCAAACCAGAGCTTGCCCTGAAAGTTGTTTACGATCTCATGCACCATGCTGACTACTTCTTCTGTCAGCAGCCGGAGGTGCATTGCCTCCTTGGAAGCAAGCTCATTATAAGCGGCAAATTTCTCTGCTTCCTTCATGGCAGCATCTCTGCCGTTCAGATCGCTGCGTATATTAATGGTATTTGTTTTCATACATATTCTTCCCTTCTCAGGCGGGGCCTGATTTCTATATTGTTATTATATAACACTCAGGGCAAAAAGTCAACCCTTTATCATGGCGCTGCGGAGAATACAGGGCATGAATCAATTGACATTCTGCAAAGAAAATGGTATAATGAGGATAACAAAATGCTTCGTGCAGCAGGAGGTAATAATATGAGCATTAGCTTTAATCAGGATTCTGTTTTTAACCTGAAACCCATCGGGCTTGATCAGGTCAGAGGTGAGCTGCAGGGCTTGCTTATTGCGGGTGAGCAGCCTATGCAGGCATTCAAGACCGTCCGTGACCAGCTTATCTTCACTAACAAACGGATAATCTCAATTGATGTTCAGGGCATCACCGGCAAGCGCAAGGCCTTTACATCTATGCCCTATTCCAAGATACAGTTTTTCACTATACAGACCCCCGGCTTCGCTGAGATCATTTCAGACAGCGAGCTCTATGTGGTATTCAGCAACGGCACCACCGCCACCTTTGAATTCGGCGGAAAGACTGATATTGGTCTGATCGGGCGAATGATCTCAGAGTACGTTCTGCGCTGAAAATGGAAATAACGGAAATAAAAATCACAAGGCCGCAGCTTGAAATAATCTATGAGGATTTCAAGGCCATTGACCGCTCCCTCGGCATCATTCCGGCGGACAGCCGCCGCATAGAGCTGGCTGTTAAGAGCATCAGCGGGGAGCTGGCAGCTTATGCCTCCGGGCTGGTGGAATATGAGCTTTTTTACATCTCTGACCTTTGGGTGAGGGCTGACAGCCGCCGCAAGGGGCTCGGCTCGAAAATACTGGCAGCCTTGGAGCAGCGTGCAAGAGAAGCCGCCTGCAAGGAAGCCTACCTATGGACTGCCGGAAATGACAACGCCGGCTTCTACCGCACCGGCGGTTACAGCGAATTTGTCTGCTTTGAGGACGCCTTCGGCCTGAAAGGGCACCACAAATACGGCTTCCGAAAAGCCCTGTGATAACAACAAGATATTATCCCGCCGGGCAATTGTCCGGCTTTTATTTTTTGCAATTATCCACAGGCTGAAAAACTTAAAAGGGCGCCCCGCACCGGAGCGCCCTTGATTCAGCTATTATTCTATTCTGTTGTTAGCAATAACAGTGGCTACCAGATTGCTGGGCAGCTGATCGTATCTTGCCAGCTCCATGGAGTAGGAGCCTCTGCCCTGAGTCATCTGGCGAAGGGTCATGGTGAAATCTGCCATTTCAGCCTCCGGCACCTCTGCAACTACTTCTGTCAGGCCCTTCTTCTCAGAGGGGTTCATTCCCAGAACTCTGCCACGGCGCTTGTTGAGCTCTCCTATTATGTCACCGGTATTCTCGTCAGGAACGATGACCGTCAGGTTGTCGATAGGCTCCAGAAGCATTGGCTCAGCCTTGGGGATACCCTCCTTGAAGGCCAGCGATGCAGCGATCTTAAAGGCCATTTCAGAGGAATCTACCGGGTGATAGGAACCGTCCACCAGTATAGCCTTCAGGCCGACAACCGGGAAGCCTGCGAGAACGCCCTTCTTAACGCACTCCTGCAAGCCCTTTTCAACTGCCGGGAAGAAATTCTTGGGAACTGCTCCGCCGAATACTCTCTCCTCGAATACCAGCTCGTCGCTGATGCAGGGCTCAAACTCGATCCAGACATCACCGAACTGGCCGTGTCCGCCGGACTGCTTCTTGTGTCTGCCCTGGACTTTGACCTTCTTGCGGATAGTCTCCTTATATGCGATCTTCGGAGCTGAGGTCTCAATATCAACTCCAAAGGTATCATGCAGCCTGCCGGCTACGGAGTCAAGATGCAGGCCGCCCAGTGTAGTCAGTATCATCTCAAGAGTGTCCGGATTCTGCTCATATTTCAGAGTTTTGTCCTCCTCAAGCAGCCTTGCGATAGCGCCGGAGATCTTAGCCTCGTCTCCGGAGCCCTTAGCTCTTACAGCCTGTGCGTAGGTGGGCTTCGGGAACTGGATAGCCTCAAACCTGACAACTCTTGCTGCGTCACAGATAGTGTCGTTGGTGTTTACGTTCATCTTGGTAGCAACAACTATATCACCGCAGTTAGCTTCTGTTACTTCGATCTGCTTCTTGCCAAGAAGGGTCATCAGCTTGCCGACCTTTTCAGTCGCACCGGTAGTCGCATTCACCACGTCCTTATTGGTCCTGATAACACCGGAATGTACCTTGATAAAGCTCATCTTGCCCACGAATGGGTCAGCAACAGTCTTGAATACGAACGCTGCCAGAGGTGCGGACTTATCGCACTTGATCTCAACAGAATTGCCGCTTGCGTCCTCAGCCATTTTAACATCATTATCAGAGGGGGCCGGCAGCAGCAGAGTGATCTCTTTCAGCAGCATATCAATGCCGGAGAGGTCAACAGCTGAGCAGCAGGCAACAGGAGTGATGATGCCCTTGTTCATGCCGTTGTGTATACCGTCGATAAGCTCCTTCTGAGTGAAGGATTCGCCGGAGAAGAACTTTTCCATAAGCTCCTCGTCGGTCTCGGCAACCGCCTCGGAAACTGCCTCAACAAGACCGTCGATACGGTATTCCATGTTAGCAGCGACCTCAGCTGTAGGCATATCGGTCTCGACCGCCTTGCCGTTCTCGTACTTATAAGCCTTCATTTCGATGAGGTTCACATAAGAAACGATCTTTCTGTCGGCAATGACAGGAACGATGACCGGGCATACTGTCGGGCCGAATTCAGTTTTGAGCTGTGTCAGAACGTTATTGAAATTTGCGTTCTCGTCGTCCAGCTTGGTAACTACGAACATTCTCGGCTTTCCGGCTGCCTCAGCGTAGTCATAAGCCTTGTGTGTACCCACCTTAACGCCCGACTTGGCGGAAACGGTTATCATAACGCAGCCGGCGGCATTGATGCCCTCAACCATTCCGGCCTCATAGTCAAACAAGCCAGGAGTGTCAAGCAGATTGATCTTCAGGTCGTCCCTCTCAAAGCAGGACAGGGAGGTATATACAGAGCATTTTCTCCTGATCTCTTCAGCAGTGTAATCGGAAACAGTATTGCCGTCTGCGATCTTACCTAAACGGTCAGTAGCACCGCTCTTAAAAAGCAGAGCCTCCACCAGCGAAGTCTTTCCGGAGCCGCCATGTCCGACGACTGCAATGTTCTTAATGTGTGTGCTTTCGTAGGTTTTCAAATCTATTCTCTCCTTGCTAAAAAAGTTACCGTTTGTCATATTGTCATAAATGCACAACAAACATACAAACCGATAGTATAATTATATACTATTTTCACACAAATTGCAATAGCATTTCACACATTTCTTTTCGTGATTATGAACAAAAAATTAAACCATCTCCATACAGATTACACAAAAAGCGGTCTCTTACAAAAAACAAGCGCTATTTAAAGCCCTTATCTATCAGTTCACGGACTGCTTTTTCCGCAGCCTCCACCTCCAGACGGAATTCCGGTGCGGACACTCTCATGGCTCCGCTGCCAAGGATTATCACCTGCTCCAGCCCGTCAGAGGTGGCCACCCGCACACGGTGCTCCTTAGAAAGCTTGTGGGCAGTCCGCTCGATGTAGGTATCGGCAGTTTCGGCCTCCTTGGTGTAGACCACGCTTATGCCGCTGTGTTCCTCGATCTCACGGTAATTCCCCTTGACCCTGTAAGCGTCAAAGACCAGTATCAGCTCACACTGCATAAAGCCTCTGTAATTCGCCATGCGGTTTATCAGCTCCGAGCGGGCAAGGTCAAGGCTTTTAGAAGCCAGCTTTTTCAGCTCAGGCCATGCAAAGATTATGTTATAGCCGTCCACCAGTATGTAAAGGGGCCCCTTGGGTATCGGCCTGGCTTTTTTAGTGTCCGGCGGGGCTTTAGGGGTGTGGAGGGCCTGCTCTTTTTTGCGCTCGATCTTGCCGTAGGTGCGCTCGAAGATAGCCATAAGCTCCTCGTCCTCGGCGGCACGGCGGATAAAGCTGTCCGCTCTTGCTCTGACTGCCTCCGCCTGCTGCTCAATAGTTTTCTTAGGCTCTGTGCTGACGTGCATAAGCTCGTTGGCTTCGTTCCATGGCACCACATACCCTGCGCCGTGGGCGCAGAAAACCGAATCAGCGGTGTTTCGCAGATCAGAATCCGGGTCATAGCCCAGCTGCTCTGTGACCTCCTCCTGGTTATGACAAATATCGTAGCCGTCCGATTCTGTATAGAGCCTGCCCAGCCCCTTGGTATAGGCGGCGACCTCTGTATGATAAAACCTCAGTGCCGACACCGGGGCTCTGCCGGTGATGACTGCTTCCTCGCCGTTTGTTTCCGGCGGAGAGATGCTGCCGCCCATTTTGTCCAGGTCATTGAGTGCTCTGCCCACATTGACAGCCGGCAGCTCCAGCCTGAAAGCATAGTATGGCTCAAGCAGCACGCTCTGAGCATACCTTAGCCCCTGACGCACTGCACGGTAGGTGGCCTGACGGAAATCCCCGCCCTCGGTGTGTTTCAGGTGTGCCCGCCCCGCCGTAAGGGTAATGCGCATATCTGTAACAGGTGAGCCTGTCAGCACGCCTGAGTGCTTCTTTTCTTTGAGATGCGTCAGAACAAGGCGCTGCCAGTTCCTTGCTAAAATATCCTCGCTGCACTCGCTGGCGAAATCAAGCCCGCTTTCCCGGGGCAGGGGTTCCAGCCTGAGATGCACCTCTGCATAATGCCTGAGAGGTTCAAAATGGCCTGCTCCCTCAACAGGGGCGGCTATAGTTTCCCGGTAGGCGATCTTGCCCTCACCGAACTGCGCTTCTAATCCGAACCGCTCTGAAAGCAGCCGCTTCAACACCTCCAGCTGGACCTCTCCCATAAGAGAGACAGTTATCTCACGGGTCTGCTCATTGTAGCCGGCTGCTAAATTAGGGTCCTCGTCCTCAAGGGCGTGGAGCGCCCGCAGCAGGGTATGGTCGTCGGCGTTCTCCGGAGGCGTAACGCAATAGCTCAAAACCGGCTCCAGCAGTGGGATCACCTCTCCCCCGCCGGCACCGAGGCTCTGGCCTGCATAGCAGCCTGAAAGCCCCAGCACTGCACAGACCTCCCCTTGAACGGCAGTCTCCGTATTCTGATATTTCTCGCCGGAATATATTCGTATGCGGCTGATCTTCTCGGTCAGCTCATTGCCATTACGGTCGGTGTAGGTCAGGGGTGTGCGTACAGACAGGCTGCCGCCGGTTATCCGCATATGGGTGAGCCTTGCACCGCCGTCATCAGTTATCTTGAACACCCTTGCAGAAAACCTTTCTCTCCCCTCTGGAACAGATATATACCTTGAAAGGCAGCTCAAAAGCTCGTTGATACCGGTGAGCTTCAAAGCAGAGCCGGAGCAGCAGGGTATGACCTGCCCCTCCCTGACGGCCTCTCTGATGCTCTCATCAGAGACAGCTCCCTTTTCAAGATACTCCTCCATAAGCCCCTCACTTGTCAGGGATAGGGCATCGTAAAGCTCCTCAGAGGGCAGGCTCATATCAACACAGCCTGCCGACAGCTTTGCCTGAGCAGAACGCAGAGCAAAGCCCTTATCAGCGTTGGGCATATCGGTCTTATTGATAAATATAAAGGTGGGCACAGAGTATTTTTTCAGCAGCCGCCAAAGGGTCTCCGTATGGCTCTGCACTCCGTCAACGCCGCTGATGACCAGCACTGCTGCGTCAATGACCGAAAGTGTGCGCTCTGTCTCGCCGGAGAAATCCACATGGCCCGGAGTGTCGAGCAGGGTATAGGAAACGCCCTCCCACTCGAAAACTGCCTGCTTTGAGAATATAGTTATTCCCCTGTCTCTTTCGATAGGGTCTGTATCCAGAAAGGCATCACGGTGGTCCACTCTCCCAAGCTTTCTTATAGCTCCGCTTTTATAGAGCATTGCCTCAGAGAGGGTGGTCTTGCCGGAGTCAACATGGGCAAGGATACCAATGACTGCCCGCCTCATGGCTTATCCTCCCCGCCGCTGAGCTTCGCAAGCTCCTCCTCCGGTGTCCAGGAGGGCTGCATTTCGGCATACACAGGCTCAAAGCCCGCCTTGACTACCACCTGAAAATCGTCCTCGTAAACTATTTCGCCGGGAGTGTTGGTATGTACCACAAAGAAAGGAGTGCCGTATTTGTCCAGCAGCCACATTACAGGCCTGAGCATCTTCATCATAAGCTCGGTGTTCTCCGTCTTGAAAAAGCAGACCACATTCTCCCTCCTCATGCACTGGGGCGGATAGGGCAGCTCCTCTGAGAACCATTTGTCGATCTCCATGAACAGGTCAATATCCTCCTGCTCCATTACCCCGCTCCTGACCAGCTTCCAGCCCATGCTGAATATGCCGGTGGCATACTTGGTATTCATGGCAAGCTCTGTTCCCTGCACTCTGACGTATTTAAAATTCATCTTCATAGCAACACCTCCGGTTCATGATATCTGTACCGTTCTGACTATCTTGCAAAGATGCCCCACAGCGCACACAGCGCTCCGCCTACAAGCAGTCCAAGGCCGGATATACGCATTTCCTTTTTGCGCACTAAAAAGTAAATACCGGCTGCGGCGACGAGTGCGCCCATAATTATCATAGTATCGTATGTCATTTGGTTTTCCTCCTGTCACGAACTCCCTGCCGGAGCCCGGAAAGTATAATATCTCTGGCAGCGGCAGCCTGCTCCTTGGTGGCAGCCGGGGTATCGCCAAGGGGGTAGGGCAGGCCAAGGCGCTCATATTTCGTTCTGCCCATTGTGTGGTATGGCAGCACATCAAGGGCTTTCAGGTTGGTGAGCTCGCTTAAAAAATAACCCAGCTCGAACAGCTGCTGTTCCTTATCATTCAGCCCCGGCACCACCACATGGCGCACCCAGAGGGGCACTCCCTGCTCCCGCAGGAAACGGGCATAGGCCAGAATATTCCTGTTGGAATGGCCGGTGAGCTTTATGTGCTCGGCTTCATTGATATGCTTGATGTCCAGCATGACAAGGTCTG
>CADBTF010000162.1 GCA_902797485.1 uncultured Ruminococcus sp.
TGAACATGAACAAAGTTCTGGCAGTAATCATTGAAGCCGAAGGTGTTGCCGTCATCAACAGGGTCCTTATAGTAGATCTCAGCAGTCAGCTCGGTAACATCGTCAGTTACTTCATAGGTAGCACCAACATCAGAGTGGTCTGGATCGCCTTCAATAGGGATCCACTTGATAGTAGCTTTCCAGTCGCCGATAGTTACATCGTACTGGTCGCCGTCATAGGTGCCCCAGCCGCCGGCAATGAAATCAACCTTAGCGCCCTTAACAACAGGGATCTTCAAAGTAGCGGTACCCTCAGCGGAATCAAGGTCGCCGATCCAGAATTCCTCATAGCCGTCCTTGCCGTAGCCGGGGAACTGGTTGCCCTCGGTGGAGCCCTCAACGTTGTTGGTGTCGTCATTATCCAGGTCCATAGCCCAGCCTACCTGCTGGCCTCCCCAGATATAATACTTGATCTCTTCGTCTGCAAAAGCGGTAACTGCCATAGCAGATGCAGCTACAACGCCTGCTGCCATTCCGGCAACGATCTTTTTAATATTCATTTTAAAGCTCTCCTTTTATTATATCGTTTTACAATACAGAAGCAAAACCCTCAAAGAAGGTTTTGCTCCCGATTTTTACCAATATGACTGTTAATTATCGCTTTAAAAGCAGGTCAAAAGTTCTTGTTACAGAGCCTCAGATCAATGACGCTTCTTGGTGATAACTACTGCAGCGCCTGCAACAGCTACGCCAGCCAGTGCGATACCGGCAGCAGCACCTGTACCCTGGTTGTCAGTGCTTGCAGCAGGGTTAGCTGTGCTTGAGGTAGTGGTTGTGGTTGTGGTAGTAGTGGTAGTTGCAGCCTTAGAGGAGTCAGCAGCCTTGCTGGAGTCAGCAGCCTTGCTGGAATCAGCAGCCTTGCTGGAATCAGCAGCCTTGCTGGAATCAGCGGCAGAGGAATCTGCGGCGCTGGAATCTGCAGCGCTGGAGTCAGCTGCGCTGGAATCTGCACTGTCGGTGCTGTCATCAGAGCCTTTCTGTGCAGCCTCATAAGCCTCAGTAGCCTTATCCCAGTCCTCAAAAGTAACATCAGTGAATACAGCCATGAAATTATTATCAGCAAAGATCCAGCTGCCATCAGTAACCTTAACGGTAACTACATACTCACCGTCGCCGTTTACTTCGGTAACAGGGCACTCAAGACCGGATTTGGAATCTTCGCCCCAGTAGTTCTTTGTAGCTTCGCCTTCACCGTTCTCAGCGCCCATTACATAGAGCTTGGTCAGTGAAGGATAATTCTCAGAACCGGTAACCTTTACAGTGATCCTGAACTCTGTAGCGTAGTCGAATACCTCCATGGACTCAACAGCGTGGTCGATCTCCTTATCTGACCAAGGATTGTAAACATTGATTCTGATGTCGCTGTTATCTTTTCTTGCTGTTGCTGTGCCGGTAAGAGGAACACTTGCATCCTTCTGCTCCGGAGCATCATCAGCCCATGTGCACTCGATCTTGGTGATCTCAAGCAGGGTTGCGGGGTCAGCTGCCTCAGCGGCGGAAGCGCCGATTGCCAGTGCAGACATTGCGATAGCAGAAGCTGCCATGCCTGCGAAAATTCTTCTAAGTTTCATAGTCATAAAACTTCCTTTCCAAATGATTTGTAATTACATTGTAACTCATTTTACAAAAAATTTCAATCGCATTAATAAACAAAATTGAGAACGATTACTTATTTATTATGCACAAATTCATCAATAAATTCTGCTGAACAGGCAATTCTGTTAGCCTTATGCAAATATTTGAAAGTGCCTATCAGTCCAGTTTTTTTCTCTGCATCTTTCCGGCGACTTTCAGCACTACTCTTCGGGGGGCTACTCTGACAGCGGCAGCAGTGAGCTTCATGCCGGCATCGGGAACGATGACCGTCTTTCCGGAAAAGAGGCCCTTCAAGGCTTCCTCTGCGCAGTAATCGGCAGAGATGCCCTTTACCGCAAAATGGCAGTTGGCAACATCGTTGAACTCGGTCTCCACCGGGCCGGGGCAGAGCACAGAGATCTTCACCCTGCTGCCCCTCGAACGAAGCTCCTCTGCCACAGACTGGGTCAGGCTCACCACATAGGCTTTGGAGGCATAGTAGCCGGCCATCAGCGGTCCGCCGGGCATGAGCCCCGCCGAGGAGCCCACATTCAGGATAAAGCCCTTGTCCTGCTTTATCATGTCCTTCAAATAGAGCTTTGTCAGGATATGGACAGCCCCGCAGTTGACGTCCAGCATAGAGAGCTCACGTTCCAGATCGGTGTCGTCAAAATCTCCGATCATTCCGAAGCCGGCGTTGTTTACCAGCACCGATATGTGCATATCCTTAGTCAGCTCATAGAGCCGCAGGCACTCGCTCCTTTGGGAAAGGTCGGCAGTTATTATACGGGCGGGGTTTCTGAGCCCGGCGGCAAGCTGTTCCAGACGGTCTGCCCGCCGGGCGGTTATTATCAGGGTGAAGCCAAGGCTGTCAAGCCTTTTGGCTATCTCTGCTCCGATGCCGGAGCTGGCTCCTGTTACAAGTGCGTAACGCATATCTATTCTCCTTTCCGAAACTCTTTTACATCAGCCATTTGCACTCGCTTCCGTGCTCCCTGCGGGTGACTGAAAGCTGATCGTCTATCTCCTGCTTCAGCTCGGTGACGTGAGAGATTATGCCGATAAGCTTATCGCTGCCTGCCATGCGTTTCAGTATTCTCACAGCCTGACCTCTGGCGTTATCGCTCAGGGAGCCGAAGCCCTCGTCGATAAACAGAATGTCAAGGCTTATGGAGGCAGAGCCGGAGCGTATCCTGTCAGCCATGCCGAGGGCCATTGCAAGGGCGGCTAAAAAGGTCTCTCCGCCGGAAAGGGTGTTGACCTCACGCTGCTTTCCGGTGACCGTTGAATACACCATAATATCCAGCCCGTGGATCTCTCCCTTGTTTACAGTGGAAAGATACTCCTCGTCGCAGAGCATGAGCTGCAGCTCCCCGCCTGTCATTTCCGAGAAGCGCAGATTTGCCGCAGCGATCACCTGCTTTAAATGCCAGCGCTGGACGTAGCTTTCAAGGTCCATGCTCCTGCAGGTGATCTTGTCACGAAGGCTCTTCAAGGCGCTCAGTTCCTTGCTGATCTTCTTTCTGATGCTAAGGGTCTCCTTCATGGCATCAAGGGCCTTGCTGTTATTATCCACAGTATGCTCATAGCTGCTGCAAAGCTCAGAAAGCTCGGCCAGCTTCTGCTCGGCGGCTGCAGCTGCCTCGGTGAGCTTTTCCAGCTCCGGCTTCTCACGCCCGCCGATAGCTTCCTTTGCCGCTTTGTGTGCAGCCTGAGCGCTGATTTTCTTCTGCTCGTGGGCCTTTACCTCTGCCTCAAGCACATCTGCCTGCTCCGGCCTGTTCCCGGAGACTGTCTGCTTCCACTGCTGCTCGCTGACCTCCGCCTTTTCCATGGCGTCCCTGTATTCCGAAAGCCTTTCAGCTTCAAGGGCCTCCCGGCGGGGCAGCTCGGCGGTATACCTTTCTATAAGGGTCCGGCAGTTGGTGACCTCTGCTCTGGCTTTTTGCAGCGCCGCTGATGCACTGTTATATTCCGCTGCAGCAGCTTTGCCCGCCTTATCAGCGGCGGCTCTTGTGTCAAGGGCCTCCTGCTCCGACTTAAAGCTAAGGCCACGCTCCAAGGCATCTCTTTCGCTGATGCTCTTGCCCAGCTCGACCCTTGCATTGGCAGCGTCCTCAGTGAGCCTTGTGCGGCTGTCAGCCAAAGACTTTGCTTTGGTCTCGGCGGCTTCAAGCTGCTGCCTGGCATCAGCCAGCCCCTCCGAGGCTCTGCGCACCTCCGTAAGCTTGAAGTCAAGCTTTTGGCGGTTATCTGTGATCTTATCCCCGCAGGCTTTCAGGTCAAGGTCCGGGCCCTCTGCGCTGACAGACTTGAACATCTCTGCCAGCTTGACATTCAGCGCTTTCATAGCCGCTGCAAAATTATCCTGCTGCATGTCAAGCCTGGTATTGACATTGTTGACTGCGGCTGAAACAGTCTCGCACCTTTCACCCAGCTCCCGGAGGTCTGCTTCAAGACGGTTCACCTCATCAAGGGTAAGGCTGCTGTGCTCCGGAGGGACAGGGCAGACGGCAGGGTGCTCCTTGGAACCGCAGACCGGGCAGGGTCTTCCGGGCTTCAGATACTCCCTTGCGATATATCCCGCCTGATTGTCAAAATATGCCTTCCTCTTGGAATTGTATTCCTCAATGGCCCGCTTATGCTGCTCCTTGACAGTATCGAACTGCCGGCTCTCTTTATCATATGCTGCCTGCTCCGCAGCTATGGCGCTGCTGTATTGCTTTGCCTCCCGGAGCTTTTCCTCGGCGTCTTTCAGAGACATATCCAGCTTTTCAAGCATGGGCAGATCAGCAGCGGACTTTTCAAGGGCGGCTATCTTTTCTTTCAGCCCCGAAAGCAGCTGCTCCTGCTGCCTGGCAGCAAGGGAGTTCTGCTCAAGAGCAGCCTCTGCCTTTTTAAGCTCCCCCTGCCTGAAAGCGACGGCTTTGGCGGCTTCATTTATCTGCTTAAAAAGCTTCAGCTCAGTCTCCACCTTTGTGCTGACAGCCGCATACTCCGCAGCGGCACGGTCAGCCCTTGCCTTGGCCCCCTGCTCCGACTGCTCTGCCCGGCTGCACAGCTCCAAAAGAGAGGGCAGGCCCTTCTGAGCCTTATCCAGAGAGCTGCGCACATCTGAGCTGTCCTTAACGGCCTGCTCATAAAGCTTGTATACCGCAAGGACACTGTATGACCGGCTTATGAGCCTGCCAAGCATTTCCTGCTGCCTGATGTGCTCCTCCTGCTCTGCGCACTCACTAAGCTGGGCTGCGGCCTTCTCTAAGCTGCCAAAGGCCTGCATGAGTTCCTTGGCGGTGTTGAGGCTGTCTCTGCACCTGTCCCGCTCCTGCCCGGCTTTTTCCCGGGCGTCGGCGGTCTCTTTCAGCTTAACGCTCAGCTCCCGGCTGATCTCCCCCACCAGCTCATAGAGCCTTTCCATGTGGGTGATATTTATATTCTTCTCCTCTGAGGAAAATATTTTTTTCAGCTCAGCAAGCTCCTCTGACCAGCTGCTGCCCTCGGCGGTGCCTGCCTGCGCAGCATAGGTGCTGTATTTAGCTTTCAGCAGGCCCAGTTCGTTGTTTTTCTGCTTGATGCGCTTTCCGAGATCAATGCCGATCTCACTGTAGATCTTTGTATTGAAAAGCGTCCGGAAGATCTCCTTACGGTCTTCCTGCTTCTTGCGGAGCAGGTCAACAAACTCTCCCTGGGCGATCATTGCCACCTGCATAAACTGCTTCTTATTCAGGCCGATCAGCTCTTTGATCTTTTCATTCATGGCCTTTACGCCGCCTGATTCATCTGTCTCGCCCTCTACAGTCAGTGTTACAGTGCCTGACTTTTTGCTGACTCCGCCCTTGCTGTTAGCTGTGACCGAGCCGGCTTTTCTTTTGATCTTATACCGCTTGCCGTTTTCCTCAAATTCAAGAGTTACAACGCCTTCTTCCTTTACATATTGGCTTTGGAGATCGCAGCCGTCTCTGGCATATTTTTCTGATCCGGATTCACCGTAAAGGGCAAAAACTATGGCGTCGAAGATCGTGCTCTTGCCGGAGCCGGTCTCGCCGGAGATAAGAAAAATATTCTGCTGGGGGCGGGTAAAATCAATGACCGTTTCGGCAGCATAGGAGCCGAAGGCCTTCATGGTAAGCTTTATAGGTCTCATACAGCATTCCCCTCCCCTGACGGTTCATCTTCTGTGCCGCTGCCTTGCAGCAGCGAATTTATAATTTCCTTCAAAAGCTCCCGCTCCTCCTCGGAGGGGTCCCCCAGGAACTCGCAGCAGAGCTCAAATTCAGAGAGGCGCCTCTGGTCAAGATCAAGGCTTGCGGGAGTGTTCTGCTGCTGGTTCAGACGTTTCAGGCCCAGGTGGTGGGGGAAGGCATTATAGAGCCTGTCCTGCATATCAAGGGGGTCATGTTCCTCGTTGTCGGTAATGGTGATCCTGACATAATCCTCCGAGGGCTGGGAGAGCAGCTCGCTTAATGAGCCTGAAATATCCCGGACGGCTCTCAGGGGTTCAAGCGGAAGGACTTCAGTTGTGACATCGCCCTTGGCCCCAAGGTTGACCTCTATGACGCCTTTGGTCTGGCCTGCTTCGTCGATAGAGCAGGCAATGGGCGTGCCGCAATAGCGGAAGAACTCACTGCCAACCTTCATGGGCTTGTGTATATGCCCAAGGGCAGCATAATCGAAGGGCTCCAGCACATCTGCAAATACCTGATCTATATTCCCGACGGTGATTATTTCGGAGCTGCTTCTTTCCAGCTCGTCGGCCTTCCTGCCCACGGGCAGATAAAACTGGTGGCTGACAAGCACGTTCCTCTCTGCGGTATCTACGTCCTCTCTTGCCAGCAGCCGCCGAAGGGCCTCGTCATAGCTTAAAGATTCGTTTTCATCCTTAGCCACGATCATTCTGACTGCGGAGGGCCTCACAAAGGGCAGCAGGTAAAAATTTACAGGCCCGAAGCTGTCATTGAGCGTCAGCTTTTCGATATGCTCCTCCGGAAGACGGGGAGGCATACCTATCATATAGACCCCCTGCTTTGAGAGCACCCCTCTGAAAACATTTATCCTGCTGGGATTGTCGTGGTTGCCGCTTATCATCATAATTACAGCATCGGGGCAGGCCTCTCTCAGCAGCGTAACAAAGCCGTCAAAAAGCTCCACTGCCTCCGCAGAGGGAACGGCTTTATCATAGATGTCTCCTGCGATAACAAAGGCATCAGGCCGGCGCTCCTTTGCCAGCCGGGCGATCTGTTCAAAAATATACTGCATATCCTCAGAGAGGTCATAGCCCTTCAGCTTCAGGCCTATATGCAGATCAGAAAGGTGAAACAGCTTCATGATGACCTCCTTAGCGGCTGGCCAGCTTGACTATCGCAGAGATGCCGGTGAACAGCATCACCGAAAGTGCGATCACAAGGCAGGCAAAGCTCGGTGCCTGATTCTGGATAAACTGTGAGTAGGAATTGTCTCCGATTATTTTATCCACCATATCCCGGTTATCGAGCCCTGCAAAGAAAAGCGCCAGCATAAAGCGGATACTCAGCAGAGCAGTGAACACACTGACACCGGCAAAAAAGGCCCGCATAGCGTCCCCCATCTGCTTTGAGGAATTATATGAGCGCAGGTTCAGCACGACAGCCAGTATTGAGATCAGCACAAACAGCACATATCCCGCTGCTGCACTGATAGCCTTGACAAACTGCACCTGCTCGGTGCTGGAATCAATATCCGGTATCAGGATTATAAACAAAGCCGCAAAGACGAGCCCTGCTGCCATTGCTATGACAGTCACCACTGCTGCGGGCTTTTCTCCGGCCTTCAATTCCTTCTTTTTAATCTGCTTTGGCATTTTCATCTTCCTCCCGGTTCTTTATTTTTATAATCAGCGAGCCTATCTTCTGCTCGTCCTCCATTTGCACTGTCATATCAAGGGGGCCGCTTCTGACGAATTCGTTTTGCTCAGGTATCCTTTCCAGCAACTCCATAACATAGCCGCCCATTGAGGTCATATCAGTCTGTATCAGGCCCTCCGGCAGGCCGGCACGGTCCAGAAAGTCGCTGACTGAAAGCCCGGCAGAGACCTTATAGCGGTTCTCACCCAGCTTTACAAAGGAGGTGTCTTCATCGTCGGATTCGTCGTAGATCTCTCCCACCAGCTCCTCGATAATATCCTCCAGGGTGCAGATGCCCTCGGTGCCGCCGTATTCGTCCACCACCACACCCATGTGCATTTTAGCTTTTTGCAGCTCTCTCAGTGCCTCTGAGATCTTTCTGCTCTCGGAGAAGAAGACCGGCTGCTTCATTATGTTTTCAATGTCTCCGCCGCCGGTAAGGTACAGCTCATAGAAATCGCTTTGGTGGATAACTCCCACGATGCTGTCAAGGGAGCCCTCGTAGACCGGCAGACGTGAGAATTTAGTTTGTATAAACAGCTCCTTTATGCTTTCAAGGCTGGCGCTGCGCTCAATGCCGATAATATTTATCCTGGGCACAAGCACCTTAGAAATAGTTATCTCGTCAAATTCCAGTGCGGAGCGCACAAGGTCACTTTCCTGCTCCTCAAGCACGCCCTCGTCCTCGATCTCGTCGATTATGTATTTCAGTTCCTCTTCTGTAACAGAGGGCTGGTCGTCCTTATGGCCGATAAGCTTCACCACAAGGTTTTTGATACCGGAGAAGACCCAGATAAGGGGAGTTATTATAAATATAAAGGCAGAAAGCAGAGGCGCCATAAAGACCGAAAAGCGCTCGGAGTTTTCCTTGGCTAAGCTTTTGGGGAGTATCTCTCCGAAGATCAGCACCAGCACCGTCATTACCAAAGTAGCTATGCCGACGCTCCCGCTGCCGAAGCGCTCTGTGAAGAAAACCGTCGCCAAAGCAGATGAGGCGATATTTACCACATTGTTGGCTATCAGGATAGCCGTCAGTGCCTTGTCAAAATCCTCCGCTATGGCAAGAGCCTTGGCTGCACGCTTGCTGCCGGAGGCCGCCATGTTTTTCAGGCGTATCCTGTTGGCAGAGGAAAAGGCCGTTTCAGTGCCGGAGCAGACTGCCGAGATAAGCAGCAGCACTACTATTATTACAGGTGTCAAGCGAGTCTGTCACCTCTTATCCTTATTCTTGAATACCAGCAGCTTGCTGATGACGAAATTTAGTATCAGCACCACCACATTTGCTACTATCTTTGTGCCCCAGTAGTTGAACTCCAGCAGAGTGTAGCCCACCCACATCATCAGAAGCTCCACAAAATAGGTAAAGAGCCTGCCGGCATAGAAGGAGCAGGCTTCCAGCAGGATAGGCCTGAAGCCCCGCACTTTGGAATGAAACACCCATATCCGGTTGGTGACATAAGCGAAGGTGACAGCGCACACCCATGAGATAGTAGTAGACAGCACCGACACCACGCCGCTGGAAGCGCCCGCTGCCTCAAGCATATGCTTGGAGATACCGGCGGTCACAAAGCTTACTGCGGTCGTCAGGACGCCGAAAAAGAGATACATGAGTATTTCCTTGTTTTTCTTATAAACGCCCTCAAATATCCTGAACCCGGGCAGCGACATGATCTTGTCAAAAATATCCGGATTGTTTTCCTCATTTACATTTTTATCCATAATAACCTCCATGGTCAAAATTTCTGCATATATTCTATAATATCACATTTACGCCGAATAATCAACCACCATATCCAAAAAACCGTTATTGCGATCCGGCAAAACTAACAGAGGCCGCTGACATTCTCAGATGCCAGCGGCTTTGGATACTATAGCAAATTATTGCAGACTGTTTCTCAGCTGAGGGAGAGGTCAAATTCCTTTTCGATCAGCCGGTCAAAATCCTCCGGCGGGACCGGTCTGGAGAAATAGTAGCCCTGGATAACATCGCAGCCGGCATTCTTCAGCAGGCGGTACTGCTCTTCGGTCTCAACGCCCTCGGCCACCACCGACACACCGAGCATTCCGGCGATCTCGATCATCATGCTCACAAGCTTCATATCCTTGCTGCCCTCGCTGATATTTCGGACAAACCGCATATCCAGCTTCAAGGCATCTATAGGCAGGGCTGCCAGCATATTCAGGGAGGAGTAGCCGCTCCCGAAATCGTCCATCTCCACCTGAAAGCCGTCGGCACGAAGCTTCTCCACAGTTTTTATCATCTGGCTGGAATCGTTAGTATAGGCAGATTCGGTTATTTCCAGCAGATAGTCCTTTATGTCAAGGCCGTTGCTTTTTACCAGATCCAGCAGCAGGCTTTCAAGGTCAGGGTCATACATATCCATTCTTGAAACATTCACCGAGACCGGAATGGTGACGCCGAACCGCTCACGCCATTTTCTGATCTGCTCAGCGGCCTCACGCCACACGAAACGGTCCAGCTTCTGGATAAGGCCGTTGGTCTCAAAGAGAGGGATAAATTCTCCGGGGCTTATCATGCCCAGTTCCGGGTGGAACCAGCGTATAAGTGCTTCTGCGCTGGAAAGCCTTGGCATCTCACCACGAATGTTATATTTGGGCTGATAGAACACCTTGAAATGCTTCTCTCTGAGCGCCCGGTCCATTTCGTTTATAAGTCTCTCGTGGTAAAGCTCCCGCTTGTGCATCTCTGTATCATACAGGCAATAGGAGCTGCCGTAGATACTGCGCTGACGGCTGCAGGCCAGATTAGCCCGGTCAAAGCGCTCCTCCACGTCTATGCTTCTGTCCGCCTCCTGGTAGATGCCCAGCCGCAGGCTTATGCTTCTCCAGCCAAGCTTTTCTCTGATCATTTCAGTCAGCATATTCAGCTTGTTGGGGCAGTCATTGGAGTGGGGGATATATATATAGAAGGTGTCGCTCTCACAGCGGCAGGCAAGGCCCTCCAGCTGCTTGACTGTATTCTTTATGCAGCCGGCCATAGTTGTGAGCACAATATTTCCGAAGCTTCTTCCCCGAAGGTCGTTTATCAGATGGAAGCGGTTCACATTCAGCACCATAGCGTCCATAACAAGGTCCGGGAAATACTCATCATGCTGGCGGCAGTACTGGAAAAAGAATTCCTTTGTCAGCAGCCCGGTGAGCTCGTCAGTCTCGGTGGCACGGATTATAACATTATCCTCTGCCAGCTGGATAGAGCGCTGAACTCTTGCCAGAATGACCTCCGGCGTATCATAGGGCTTGGTGATAAAATCCGCTGCGCCCAGCTCAAGACTTTTGACCTCGGCTGATTTTTCAGAGGTCAGAACTATAACAGGGATCCTTCTGAGGGCATCGTCTGCGTGCAGGATAGTGAGCAGCTCATATCCGTCTATTTTCGGCATCATCAGGTCAAGCATTACAAGCGAGAGCGTTCTGGAATTCTCCTTGATGAGCTGCAGGGCCTCGCTGCCGTCCTCGGCATAGATAACATCATAGTTCCGGCTGATTATCATTCCAAGAATATCACGGTTTATCTGCTCATCGTCCACCACAAGGACCTGACGCTTGATATTTTTTTCCATTCTCATTTCTTCTAACATCTCTGCTTCCGACCTCTTTCAAAATAGTATGACCCGATTTTGAGGTGAGTATTGCTGCAGCAGGCAATATCATTTTGGCCGTATTCCCGCCGCCTGCTCCGGCTGCTTTACATCTTGCCGCCCTGCTTGATCCTTTCCTCCCGCCGGCGCCTGTGCTCAGCCTTGATAGAATACATCTTCTCATCTGCTGAGCGAATGAGTTCCTCAAAGCTGGGTATCTCCCCGCCTGCCGAGCGGAACACGCCTATGCTGGCATCTATGGGGTAGGGCTTGCCGGAGCTGCGGTTGATAGATTTAAGCCTTGCTGCGACCTCCGCTTCAATATCCTCAATGGGTAAGGAGCTGGAGAAGAAGGCTGCCATTTCGTCGCCGCCCATTCTTATGCATACGGCGTTTTCAGGGCATGAGTTCTTGATAGCTGAGGCCGTGGCCTTGATAGCAAAATCGCCTTCATTATGCCCGAAATTATCGTTGATATATTTAAGCCCGTCCAGATCGGACATGACCACCGTAATGGGCTTGCCCTGCTCTCTGAGCCGCTTGGAAAGGGCTTCATAGGCACGCTCGCTGCCCCCTCTGGTGTAGAGGCCGGTCAGCTGGTCAAACTGTGAAAGCTCCCGGACCTTTTTGGTAATGAACTGCTGGTATTTCAAGTTCCTGTAGCCGCCGATGGAATTATTCAGCGCATTGATTATCTGAGGTATCTTCTCATAGTTGCCGATCTCGTAATTCTGGTAGGTGAACACACAGTAGCCCAGAGGCACATCAAGGAAATGCAGTGCCGAGAAGATCACCGGGTAAGCAGCATCAAGGGCTACCTCCAAACCGGGCATAACGCCCTTTGTGGGGAAATCGTGCGGGGCAAAGGGAGCCGGTGCATCGGTATTAAAGAACACGCACATCTGCTCACCGAAGCCTCTGTCTGTTTCCTCCTCGAAGGGGTTGATAGTTTCGTCAATGACCTCCTTGCGGAGCATACAGCGCATATTATATATGATCGGAGTGGAGAGCTCGTTGGCTGCTGCCTTTAAGCTGCTGCCTGAAAGAATGCGGACGCCCATTTCATTCAGGCTTTTTTCCTCCTCCTTGTAGCGGTAGAACCTGGCATTAAGGTCGGTCAGGTGCTTGGCGACGTTGATTATCCCTCCGCCCTGACAGCCGCAGCTTTCCGATATGATGAGCCTTGACTTTATGGCATAGTGGGCCTCATGGAGAAGCTCCTCTCTGCCAAGAGAGAGCAGCCCTGCGATCTTCCGGGTTATATCTCCGTAGCAGCAGAGGCTTGAGGTTATGCGGGGGTTGGAGAAGTTTATATCAAGTATGCCGTCAAAGCCGGTGACTGCGATTTCTTCCGGAACTCTGACGCCGGAATTGGTGAGGGTATTACAAACTGTTATAGCCATTGTATCGTTGGCACAGACTATCGCCTCCGGTAGCTCCTCTCTTTCAAGAAGCTTTTCCGTCGCAGCAGCGGTGGGGCCGAACCAGAAATCGCCGTAGCTGAGCATGGTGTTTCTGTCGAACTCTATGCCGTTCTCATTAAGCACTCTCTCAAAAACATCTATTCTTTTTTCAGAGAATTCATTTCCCTGGACACCGGCCATAAAGTGCAGGCGCTTCATTTTGTGGAACTCGACCACATGGCGCACCACGTCCTCAAAGCCGCTTTCATAATCGAAGCTGATGTTTATGACCCCTGAATAATTGCCGCCGATCATAATAACAGGCACATCAAAGATAGCGGCTTTATCAATGAGCCTATAGATGATATTTTTATTTTTTATCATCTCGTCAGCGATGATGAGCACATCAATGCTGCGCATATCAATAAGATCAAACACAGCGGCCTCGCCTTTTTCACTGGCGGTATCCCAGAAAAGGTCGGAGCAGCTATGGTATACAAAAAGGCGGTAGCCCTTATCTATGATATTCTTATTCAATTCAGTGACTATCTCATGAGTTGAGTCATCAAATATTCTTGAAACGCAAAGGGCAGCGATCTTATATTTTCCTATCACAGCTATCCCACCTTACTAATACTCAGGTCCAAAGATATATATGATAATTATATCATAATATTACGAATAAGTCAATAGTTGCAAAAGCCATGATCTTACGCAAAAAACCGGAGACGATCAGTCTCCGGTCCTTAGCTTTATTCGGTCAGTCCATTGCCTTCCTGATAGCTGCAAGCAGCTCATCGTAGGTCTCATAGGCGGGGATATCGGGGTTCTCGGCCTTGATAGAATCAGGGCTCTTGAACAGGAAGCCCGCCTTGCTTGCCTTTATCATTCCAAGGTCATTGTGGCTGTCGCCGGAAGCGATAGTCTCAAAGCCTACAGACTGAAGTGCCTTGACAGTTGTGTACTTGGACTGCTCTACTCTCATCTTGTAGCCGGTGATCTCTCCGTCGGGAGCCACCTCAAGGGTATTGCAGAAGATAGTGGGCATACCCAGCTTCTTCATGAGAGGGCCGGCAAACTGAGTGAAGGTATCGCTGAGAATGATTACCTGGCAGAAGCTTCTGAGCTCGTCCAGAAACTCCTTGGCGCCCGGCATAGGGTCGATCTTGGCGATAGTCTCCTGGATCTCTTTAAGCCCCAGCCCGTGCTCCTTCAGGATATTCAGGCGGTATTTCATAAGCTTATCATAATCAGGCTCATCACGGGTGGTCGTTTTCAGCTCGGGGATCCCGCTTGCCTCAGCAAAAGCGATCCAGATCTCCGGGACAAGAACTCCCTCAAGGTCGAGACAGGTGATATACATAGCCATAACATTTCCTCCGGTTTCTATAAAAATTACTCTATGATTATAACATATCGATCCAAAAAAAGCAATAGCTTTTTGCAGGATTTTCTATCCTTTCCTGCAAAAAGCTGCTTTAAGGCTATCTTATAAAATTCGTCCAGGCATGGGGCTCTGTTTCCGGCAGGCCGTATTTCTCCTTGCCCAGAGCTATCGATTTCATCAAAAAGGACATATTCCTTGCAAGTACACGGACAGTTTGCAGGCCCTCTGCGTCCTGCTCTGCCTCTCCGGGAGCGGCACCGTGGACGCTGTTCCAATACTGGCTGGAGGCCACCGGCATACCGGAGATAGTGAAGTATTTGTTCAGCTCGTCAAAGGTCGCAGAGCAGCCGCCTCTCCTGGCCACTACCACACTTGCCCCCACCTTCATGGTCTTATCAAAATGGGTGCTGTAAAACAGCCTGTCAAGGCAGGCGACCAAGGTGGCATTTGCAGAGGCATAATATACCGGCGATGCAGCCACGAGCCCATCTGCCTTCTCAAACTTCGGAGCCAGCTCGTTCACTGCATCATCAAATACGCACCTGCCGGTCTTGGCACAGCTGTTGCAGGCGATACACCCACGGACCTGCTTGCTGCCGATCTGACAGACCTCCGCTTCAATGCCCTCCTGCTCAAAGACCTTTACCATTTCAGCCACAGCTATCGAAGTGTTTCCCTTCACCTTCGGGCTGCCGTTGAGTATCAAAACCTTCATTTGCAAAACCTCCATTATTTTTTGTCACTGTTTGCTGATGTTCTGTTCGCCAGCGCCTTTACCACCTCTCCGGCTATTATAAAGCCCATAGCTGTGGGAACAAATGCGTTTGAGGCAGGCACCATTCTGCCGGCATGGGTCTGCTCGGCTGTTGTATAATCTGTATGCGGGAGCTCCTGAGAATATACGACCCTGAGCTTTTTCACTCCCCGCTTTTTAAGCTCCCGCCTCATCACCCTTGCCAGGGGGCAGGTGCTTGTCTCGTAGATGTCCGCCGCTCTGAGGGCTGTGGGGTCAAGGAGCTTCCCGGCACCCATAGCGGAAATAACAGGCACTCCTGCCTGCTGAGCGCACATGACTATCTCTATCTTTCCGCTGACGTTATCAATAGCGTCCACCACATAGTCATAGCTGCTGAAATCAAAGTCGCCGGAGGTCTCCGGCAGGAAAAAGCATCTGCGGGCTGTGACCTTTGTTTCAGGGCTTATGTCCCGGATATGCTCGGCTGCCGCATCAACCTTGTATCTGCCAAGAGTGCTCTCCATAGCCACCAGCTGGCGGTTGATATTTGTCATCTCGACTGTATCCATGTCGATAAGCTCAAGATTGCCGATGCCGCTTCTTGCCAGCCCTTCGACCACCGCTCCACCGACGCCCCCGACGCCGAAGACTGCTACCCTGCTGTTCCAGAGCCGCTCCATAGCCTCCTCGCCAAAGAGCAGGCCTGTTCTTGAAAATCTCTCCTGCATAAGCCGCCTCCTCAGTCAAACTCAAAGCCCAGCTCTTTGAGCATTTCTATATCTCCCCTGATGCTGGTGCCGCCGGTGGTGAGCATATTTCCTGTCACTGCAGAATTGGCTCCCCCGCAAAAGGCCTTGATGCCGCCCCTCTCCATGAGCCGCCTGCCGGCTGCCAGCCTGACGTCCGCCTGCGGCACCAGGAACCTGAACAGCGCTACGCAGCGCAGCAGCTCCTCCTCCGAAAGCACAGGCAGCTCCGCAAAGGGAGTGCCCTTCATGGGCATCAGTGCATTCAGCGGGATAGACTCAACTCCCAGAGAGGCTATGTCCAGCGCCATGTCTATCCTGTCCTGCCAGGTCTCACCCATTCCGAGAATACCGCCGCAGCAGATAGTCAGCCCTGCCGCCTTTGCTCTGCGTATCATATCCAGCTTGTCATCATAGGTGTGGGTGGTGCAGATGTAAGGGAAATACCTGCGGGAGGTCTCAATGTTTTCGTGGTACATCGTCACCCCTGCCTCTTTGAGCTGCCTCAGCTGTTCGTCGGTCATAAACCCGTGAGAAGCGCAGAGTATCAGCCTGCTCTGCCGGCTCATGAGCCGGTAGGCCTCCAAAGCCTTTTCAAAGGCGGCCCCTGTGAGGGTGCGCCCCGCAGTGACTATCGAATATCTCTGGACGCCCTCGGCTTCATTTTTTAAGCAGTCCTCCAGAAGCTGCTTCGGCTCCAAGAATTCATAGCACTGAACTCCCGTTCTGTAGTGCCCGGACTGTGCGCAGTATTTGCAGTTTTCGCTGCAGCCGCCGCTTCTGCCGTTTACTATGGTGCAGAGGTCTGCCCGGCTGCCGCAGAGGGCTTTGCGTATTTTATCCGCTCCCTCGCAAAGGGCTGCGAGCTCCCCCTCTGTGATGAATGAGAGATCGTCCTGAGCTGTGAGTCTTCTGCCCGCTATGATCTCATCAGCCAGCTTTATAATATCCATTTGTTACACCTTCCTGTTTCTGCCTTTAAGGTCCACCACCTTGCTGCCGTCAGCGACTGTGCCGTGTACGCTTTTTCCGTCGCTGTAGCTGTCAAGGAAATGGTGGTAGTCATCTCCGGAGTGATAGGAGATAATGGTTTGCAGATTAACGTTCTCCACGCTCCTGAAAATATTCATATCCACTGCGGGAGTTTTCTTTCTGAGCTCCCGCAGCAGCATTTTTACCTCCTGACGCTTGGAGTCACCGATGCCGTCGCCGCTGTGGGTATATTCATCGGTGAAACGGCAGGCGCACTGGATAAATTCCAGCCCGTTATGCTTTGACCAGTTAATTATATCCTCCTCCCGCACCATATACAGCGGGCGGATAAGCTCCATGCCCTCAAAGTGCTCGCTGTGCAGCTTGGGCATCATGGTCTGCACCTGTGAGCCATAGAGCATACCCATGAGGATAGTTTCTATAACATCATCAAAATGATGGCCCAGAGCGATCTTATTGCAGCCCATTTCCTGAGCAGTTTTGTAAAGCCAGCCTCTCCTCATTCTTGCACAGAGATAGCAGGGGTTCTGCTCAATATTGACCACCGCTCCGAATATCTCTGTATCGAATATCCTTATAGGTATTTCAAGCCTCCTGGCGTTATCTATAATCTTCTGGCGGTTCACCTCATTATAGCCGGGGTCCATGACAAGATAGATCACCTCAAAGGGAAATTTTGAATACCGCTGCAGCCGCTTCATGCACATAGCCATAAGCATAGAATCCTTGCCGCCGGAGATACAGACGGCGATCTTATCTCCCTCCTGTATAAGCTGATAATCCTTAACTCCCTTTAAAAACTTTGACCATATCGTTCTGCGGTAGGTCTTGCTTACAAGAGTGAGCTCATAGTTATTTGGTATTTCCATAGTTCCCGCCTTTCATTGCTTTGCGCAGTGCGGCTATACAATAAACGGTATCTCCTTTTTTTGGAAATACCGTTTGCTGTTATCAGCCGGCTTTTTTTGTTGTGGTCGTGGCTTTCTTGTCAGCAGCATCGGCCTTTGCAGTTGTTTCCTTTTCAGCCGATGCGGCAGCCTTTTCTGTTTCAGATGTCTCGGAAGTCTCCTTATCTGCGTCCTTTTTGGCTGCGGTGGTCTCGGCAGGCTTTTTGTCTGCTTCCTTAGCAGCCGCTTCAAGCTCCGCTGCCCGTGCCTTTAAGTCAGGCAGCTCGTCACGGGTGACCGTCAGGTCGTTGGAATAGAACTTCACCAGAGATTCA
>CADBTF010000163.1 GCA_902797485.1 uncultured Ruminococcus sp.
ACAGGCGGCAAAAACGCCCCATACATCTGGCTGGAATGCCCCGGCGGTATGGGCAGCTGGGAGTTCTTTGACCTGCTGCTGAACAAGTCTCAGATCGTCGGCACTCCCGGAGAGGGCTTCGGGAGCTGCGGTGAGGGCTGCTTCCGGTTCTCAACTTTCGGTTCCCCGGAGGATACCAGGGCTGCTGCCGAAAGACTTATTACTGTGTTGAGCCCTGCCTGACTCATAAGCCTTAAAAACTGAGTATATAATAAGAAGCCCCCGGCATACGGCAGGAGGCGGGAGTTGTGAACATATTGCAGGACGCGAGTAAAAAAATTCATAATTGCTGTTAAATATTCACAGAAATGAGCAAAAATGAAAGTTTTGAATTGTGATTAACCAAAAACTTGCCGGAAAGCTCTTGACAATCTGCTCCGGCCGGTGTATGATATAAAGCATAGAGGCAATGGTGTCACGAAGATTTTTCTTCACGCTTTGCCTCTGTTTTTATTTATACTGAAATATTGAAACAGCAATGACGCTGCGGGTGCAATGATGCGCTCTGCGGCGTTTTCTTTTTGGAGGCGATGCCCTATGGTTTGCGGTAATTTACGAAGGAACTGAAATAAATGCGAAAGAAGGAATTTATATGACAGTGGAATTTTGGTTTTTGATCGGTGCGGCGCTGGTGTTCTGGATGCAAGCGGGCTTTGCAATGGTGGAGACAGGCTTTACCCGTGCGAAGAACGCCGGAAATATCATTATGAAAAACCTTATGGATTTCTGCATCGGAACAGTAGTATTCTCGCTGCTGGGCTACACTCTGATGATGGGTGAGGACACATTATTCGGGCTTATCGGCCTGCCGAACATGGATATGTTCACTCATTTCAAGGAGTTTATCGCAAGCCCCGGCGACGGCTCATTCACAGGGGCTTCCACCTTTGTTTTCAACCTTGTGTTCTGCGCTACGACTGCAACTATCGTTTCCGGCGCTATGGCAGGGCGGACTAAATTTTCAAGCTACTGCCTTTACTCCGGGCTGATCTCTCTGATCGTTTATCCCATTGAGGCGCACTGGATCTGGGGCGGCGGCTGGCTCTCTCAGCTGGGTTTCCACGATTATGCCGGCTCCTGCGCTATCCACATGGTGGGCGGTATCGCAGCGCTCATCGGTGCTGTTTTCGTAGGCCCCCGCCTTGGAAAATACGAGCGTGATGCACAGGGCAATGTCATCAAGGTGAACGCTATCCCCGGCCATTCCATAACCCTCGGAGCGCTGGGTGTGTTTATCCTCTGGCTTGGCTGGTACGGCTTCAACGGCGCTGCTGCAACAAGCGTTTCAGAGCTTTCGTCTATCTTCGTCACCACCACTATCGCCCCCTCTGTGGCAACTGTTGTAACTATGATCTACACCTGGCTGAGAAACGGCAAGCCTGATGTTTCCATGTGCCTGAACGCTTCTCTTGCAGGGCTTGTGGGTGTCACCGCCGGAACAGACGCTTTTGATGCGATCGGTGCCGCTGTGGTAGGTCTGGTCTCCGGCCTGCTGGTGGTATGGGTAGTCGAGTTCATTGACCTGAAGCTCCACATTGACGACCCGGTGGGCGCTGTAGGCGTTCACATGGCTAACGGCATCTGGGGAACTATCGCAGTGGGACTGCTGGCAAACCCCGACGCTCCCGCAGGCCTTGAGGGGCTGTTCTACACCGGCTCCTTCAAGCAGCTGGGCTTGCAGCTCACAGGCTTTGCAAGCGTCGCATTCTATGCGGCAGTGATGATGTGCATTGTCTTTGCACTTATCAAAAAGACCAACGGCCTGCGCACCTCTGCCGAGGACGAGATCATCGGTATGGACATCTCCGAGCACGGACTTCCCAGCGCTTACCCCGATTTCATGCCGTCTGTACACAAGTACACCACCTATGAGGAGTACAACGACGTCACAGTCGTTGAGGGCGACACTCCCGAGGCGGAGGCAGTTCCCGTTCAGAAGCTTCCGAGCCTTGTGCCCGAGGGCACTCCCAAGATGACCAAGATTGAGATCGTCTGCAAGGAGGCCAAGCTGGACAAGCTGAAAAACGCCATGACAAAGCTTGGCATCACCGGTATGACAGTCTCGCACGTTATGGGCTTCGGCAATCAGAAGGGCAAGCCGGAATACTACAGAGGCGTGCCTGTTGAGATAAACCTTATGCCCAAGGTGCAGGTTGATATAGTAGTCAGCAAGATACCTGTCCGCCGTGTTGTTGACACAGCCAAGAAAGCACTTTACACAGGGCATTACGGCGACGGAAAGATCTTCATCTACGATGTGGAGAACGTCATCAAGGTGCGCACCGGCGAGGAAGGCTTCTACGCTTTGCAGGACGAGCAGACTTGATATAAAAAGCCGGAAAACTACAGAGCCGGTCTCCAGGAGGGGACCGGCTTTTTTTCAGCCCATAAGCCCTGCCGCAGTCATCAGCTTCGGCAGAATGTCTGAATGTTCATATTGCTGTTTTTTGTTCATATCGTTTATTGCAAGAGAGGAATAAATATGCTATCATATTATCAGACCCCATTAACATTACAAAGGAGGACCATTATGAACATCAGAGATATATCATCAGCCGGCTCACCCAAGAGCTTTATGACCCTTCATGAGGACACTTCGGTTTTCTGCAAGGGGGCTCTCACGCCGAGGGCTTATTTTATCCCCTTCGCCGGCGGCCAGCAGCCTGACGACGACAGGACTGCATCACTGCGCTTTCAGCTGCTGAACGGCAGCTGGGAGTTTGCGTATTTCAGCAGCATTATCGACCTGCCGGAGGAGTTCACATCTATGAGCTTTGAGAACACGATCCCTGTGCCCTCCAACTGGCAGCTGCACGGCTATGACAAGCCCCAGTATACCAATGTGAACTACCCCATTCCCTTTGACCCGCCCTTCGTGCCGGACGATGACCCGGTAGGTGTGTACAAAAAATCGTACAGCTATAAGCCTGACGGCCTCCGGCGCATACTTGTCTTTGAGGGTGTTGACAGCTGTATGTATCTCTATGTGAACGGAAGGTTTGCAGGCTACACACAGGTCAGCCACAGAATGACCGAGTTTGACATTACCGATCTGCTCTGTGAGGGTGAGAACGAGATAGTCTGTGCGGTGCTGAAATGGTGCGACGGCACCTATCTTGAAGATCAGGACAAGTTCAGGCTCTCGGGCATATTCAGAGATGTGTATATGCTTTCCCGTCCGAAAAAACGGATAGATACTTACACCGTCACCGCTGATATGAACGGCTGCTTTTCATTCACTGCCGAGGGTGCGGCAGCGGAGCTTTCACTGTATGACGGTGACGAGCTGATATTCAGCGG
>CADBTF010000164.1 GCA_902797485.1 uncultured Ruminococcus sp.
AACCTGACGATCATGCGCTCGCTGCTGGCACCCTCTATGATGAATGTTATCGTAAACAACCTCAAAAAGGGCAACAGCGCAGGACGCTTTTTTGAGCTGGCAAATATCTATGTTCCAAAGGAGCTGCCACTTACAGAGCTGCCTGATGAGATACCGCATCTCAGCTTTGCGGCATACGGCGAGGATGAGAATTTCTTCAAGCTCAAGGGTGCTGTTGAAGCACTGGGCAAGGCCTTCGGCCTGAGCTTTGAGTACGAAAGAGCCTCTGATGTTCCTTATCTGCACCCCGGCATTTCAGCGAACATTATCTGCGGCGGCGTAAAGCTGGGCTGCTTCGGCAAGCTGGCAAATGACGTTGCTGCCGAGCTTGATCTGCATAAGGAGATCAAGGCAAAGCTCAATATTTTCATAGGCGAGCTTGATTATGCCAAGTTTGCAGAGCTTGCTCCCAAGAGCTTCACATATTCTCCTATACCCAAGCACCCGATCGTGCTGCGTGACCTGGCGCTTATCGTTGATGACAGCGTGACCTGCGGCGAGATCGAAAAGAGCATAAAGGCTGCCTGCGGTCATGTATCCTCTGTGGAGCTGTTTGACATCTATCAGGGCGACCAGATCGAAAAGGGCAAAAAGAGCCTTGCATACAAGATCGTGTTCACTCCCGGAGAGGAGCCCTTTACAGCTGAGGATATCAACGGCTATGTAGACGGTATCCTTGCCAAGGTCAAGGAAAACTGCGGCGCTGTGATACGCTGAGCTTCAGCTGGACCGAAAGAATAATAACGTGCCCGCCCACGGCCGGAAAACCGGCTGATGGCGGGCTTTTGCAATATGGGAAAAAATATACAAATAAAAAAGGCGTGTTTTCTGTGTGAGAACACGCCTCCCGTTTTTCCGGGCCGGTAAAGCCGCTCTGCGGGCCGTACCGTAATATATTATTTTTATGATATGTCTTATCTGCTTTTGGAAGGGTGTTTACTTCATTATTATCGTCCTCCTTTGGTTTCTCTTTTTTTGGTTGTTCCCTTTCTGTGATTATATAATAACACACCCGGCAAAGAAATTCAATAGACAATATTTGTGCTGCCTGTAGCTTAAACTACACTTTCACGCCGGGCTGCTGCTTATGCTGCAGAAACTCAGAAACCTGTAGCCGTACTGAGGGCAGAGCGGTCACAGTGCCGGTTAATATTAGTTCACACTTTCAAAATTAATTATTGACAAACCTGATTTACAGTGATAGAATATAGTTGGAATATAGTGTTTATAACACATATTTAATAAAGAATTATAGGGGAGTGGTTTTATTGTTTGGATTGAAGCGCTTTATTGCAGGGGCGACCTCTGCGGCAATGGCTTTATCAATGCTGGGGATAGTGCCGGCAGAGGCGGGCAATTCCTACGGCCTTTCGGAAAACGTTTATCTGACGCCGGATTCTAACAACAGCCTGAGTTATATGCAGACTATTGTGGATTACGGCACCAGCTGTAAGGATTTCGTGGACGACTGCTGGAAGATCACAGTTACAGCAGATATTACTAACTGGGATACTAACACAGGCTTGGAGCCGAAAAGTATCTATGGGAAATTCTTCCTGATGGACGATTCATGGGAGAACTGGTCTGATAAGGGTGCAATGTTCGACGAGAACGGGCATCTGGAGTTCACCTGCACAGCCAAGGAGCTTGCAGATATTAGTCTGCCTAACGGAGAAAATGTCGGGAAGGCAGGCTTTCAGCTAAATGTTCTCAATAATAACGGTGTTGCCACAGAGTTTTCCGAGGGGGATTATGCTGCCTTTGATCTTGAATATGATGTGAGCTTTGAGAAAAACCCCGATAAAAGAGATCAGACCCTTACTGTAGTGGAAAACCCCTGGTCAGACGGTTTTTCTGCAACAAAGGAGATCGATCTTTACAATAATGACTATGACATTGATGAATTTGTCAGGGAAAACGGCATCTTTACTGTCAGTGCGGATATTTCAGATCTGATCTCTGAAACAGGCATTTCTCCGGAGGACATATCACTGTACTATTATGTAATGGGAAATAAAAACTGGAACTGGGTATCTGTCGGCGGCAAGTTTGACAAAAACGGTCATGTAGAGTTTTCCGGCAAGGCTATGGATCTGATCGATCAGAGCTTCAAGGAAGATGATACAGCTATAGGCAGAGCCGGCCTGCAGCTTTCTATAGAGAATGCAGATGATTATAAGCTGGGCGATAATGTTTCCTTCAATTTCAGCTATAATATCGAGACAGCCAAGGACCCTGACCAAAGAGATGTTAATATCAAAGTAACGAATAATCCATACGGTGATGGCTTTGCTGCAAACTATATGAAGGACTTGGTAAGCTACGAAAGCAAGGAGACATTTGCTGATACCTACGGTGACTTTACCATAACTGCGGATATTTCCGACCTGACATCTCCCAGCGGCATCAAGGCAGAGAATATAGTTATCAGCTTCTTCCTTATGGGTGATCAAAGGTGGAACTGGGCTTCTGTTTCAGCCCCGTTTGACGAAAACGGCCATGCTGTGCTTACCGGAAATGCCTACGAGCTCATTGACCAGAGCTTTGGCTTAAACGACACCTGCATAGGAAGAGCGGGTATTGAGCTTGCTGTTAAGGACCCGGACAGCTATAAACTGGGTGACAAGGTCTCATTTAACTTTGAGTGGAGCGGAGAATACAAGGAAGCCGAGAACCCCAATATTTTCCAAAGCGGCGATTACACATATCTTCGTGAAAAGACCTTTGAGTTGGAAAATGATTTTGAGACCGGCGAAGAAAAGATCGTTACGAAATACACTGCGGATATCAAGAGCTATTCCGGCAAGGGCGGCGACCTTGAGATACCCAATGAGATAGACGGCTATCCGGTGGTCGCTATAGATGAAAATGCCTTTGCAGAGCTTGATACTCTTACCTCTGTCGTTATTCCGGAGACTGTTGTAAATATCAGAACGACTGCATTTAAGGGCTGCAAGAATCTTTCAAGTGTTACCCTGCCGGATAGCGGCTGCCAGATATTTTACGGTGCTTTTTCAGACTGCACCGCCTTGAAGGAGATCACAATTCCGAGGAACACAGGCCTGGACGGTTATTCAATTGGCTTTAATTTCAAAACGGTCATTGATGACTGGGGATACGAGTATTTTGAAAATGAGAAGCGTGACGACTTTGTTATCAACTGCTATTATGACACCGCCGGCTATAACTATGCTAAGGAAAATGATTTGAAATATAATGTGATAGATCTCAAAGAGTCCGGTGACTTTTCCTATCTGGTACAAGACTATTCATATTTCAGCTATAGTGATGAGCATGGAGAAGAATACCTTACTAAGCAGGTCGCCAAAATAATAGCATACGACGGCAAGGGCGGAGAGCTGACTATCCCGAAAACTCTGGACGGCTATGAGGTATATTTCATTGGAAGCAGCGCATTCATGGGTAATGGGAATATCACTGCTGTTACTATCCCGGATACGGTAGTAGGGATAGAAACAGAGGCTTTTGCAAATTGCAATAACCTTTCAGAGGTCAAGCTGCCGGATAACTTTTTATCAATCGGCTATAAAGCCTTCTTTAACTGCACCGGGCTTAAAGAAGTGACCATAAATAAAAATATTTCTCTGGATACCTATGATATGCCCTTTGGCTATTATCAGGTAACAGAAGAAGACGAATACGGCAATGTTGATTATTACGAAGATAAGGACGAAGAGTTCAAGATCTATTGTTACTATGAATCCAACGGTTATTATTATGCCAGGGAGTCTGGGTTTGACTATGAGGCAGTAGACATTAACAAGTGCGGAGATTTTGAATACGTTCTCTTTGATGATTACCAATATGTATATGATGAAGATACCGGCGAAGAAAAGGAGATCATCAGTAAAGCAGCCAGAATGATCAATTACACCGGAGAGGGCGGAGATGTTATCATTCCTGCTGAGCTTGACGGATATGAGGTCAAAGATATTACAGAAGCTGCCTTTAAGAATAACACATCTCTTACCGGGATCACTATCCCGAAGACCTTAGATCATATCAACGAGAATTCTTTCTGGGGCTGTTTGAATCTTTCAAGTGTGACATTGCCGGAAAGATATATCTATATCGGCAATTATGCGTTTTTCAATTGCCCTGCGCTCAAGAAGGTAACGATTGATGAGTCCGCTAATCTTTCTGTTGACGGGTGTGCATTCGGATATGTTTGCTTTGATGAAGATCAGGATTACATGGACAGCAAAACAAAGGTCGAAGGCTTCAAGATATACTGCTATTTCAACAGTGAGGGCAAGAGATATGCTGAAAGCAACGGCTTTGATTACGAGCTGCTCGATGTTAAATACTGCGGCGATTTCATGTACTCTACATATGAATACGATGATGAAGAGACCGGGGAGACTGTGGTCAATGCTGAAATAATTGGCTACACCGGCAAAGGCGGAGATATTACTATCCCGGCTGAGCTGGACGGCATAAAGGTCAGCTCTGTTTACAGCGGCTTTAAGAATAACCCTGACATTACAAGTGTTACGATCTCTGATGGCATCAGATTTATCGCCGGCAGTGCATTCTCCGGCTGCAAGAACCTTGCAGAAATTAATATACCTGAGAGTGTTATAATTGATACCTGCGCATTTTTAAACTGCCCGGCTCTTAAAGAGGTGACCGTCGGAAGAAACTGCTGGTTAAGTAAAAGGGATTATGCTTTTGGCTTTGAGTCAGATGTTATAACAGACGAATGGGGCAATGAACTATACAATAATTTCCGTAAAGCCAAGGATTTCACGATCAACTGTTACTTCGGCTCCGATGCTTATTACTATGCAAAAGAAAACGGCTTTGATATGAATATCCTTGATGCCTATACCTGCGGAGACTATTTGTATATGATAGAAACAGTGGAGAGCTATAACTATGATGATGAGATCGAAACTGAAAAAGAGATCACCTTGAAATATGCAAGGATCGTTGATTATTATGGTGAGGGCGGAGATATAGTTATCCCTGAGAAGCTTGATGAATATGAGGTACGCTCCATTGCCTCCGATACGTTCAGAAACAACAAAACTATTACAGGCGCAGTTATCCCCGATACTGTAGAATCAATAGGATACAACGCTTTTGAGGGGTGCAGTGCTCTGACAGATGTTACACTGCCGAACGGCTACACAGAGATCTTCGATGATGCCTTCCTGAACTGCCCGCAGCTGAAGGAGATAACTGTAAACAAGGATAATTATGTTTACAAATACGGTATGACATTTGGCTATATGTTAAAGGGAAATGAGAATGAGGAATCCGGGGAAGATGAGCCAGAGTATGTAAAGATAGACGGATTTACCCTTTATTGCTACTCTGATTCAAGCGCTTACAGTTTCGCTGATTACCACGGGCTGAACTATGTACTGCTTGATGTTGTTGAAAGCGGCGATTATCTTTACAGTGTAAATGATGATGATTCTGCGACTGTTATCGGCTACACCGGAACTGAAAAGGATCTGACGGTCCCTGAAAAGATCGACGGTCACAAAGTAACAAGGATAGGCAGCAAGGCATTTGCAGGCAACACGGATATTGAAAGCGTTAATATCCCGGAGGGCGTTATAAGTATCGGAGAGATGGCCTTCTATGGGTGCAGCTCTCTCAAGAGCCTGACAGTACCGAAAAGCGTTGAGAGCATTGAAAATGAAAGCATCGGATATGAATACAGCGAGGAATCAGAAAGAAATGAGATCGTTGACGGTATTAAGCTCTATGGCTATAAGGGAACAAATGCTGAGACCTATGCTAAGGAAAACAACATTGAATTTATCGCTCTTGATGAAGATGAATTCATTCTTGGCGACCTGAATGATGACGGCAAAGTGAATATGAGGGATTACGTTAAAATGCAGCGTTATCTGCTTGACTCCAAAGTACAGATCAATTTTAAGGCTGCTGATTTTAACGGCGACGGTAAGATAAACATGTTAGATTACGTCAAGTTCCAGAGATATCTGCTGAAATGATCTTGCTTGCTGAGGCGCTGAATAAACATTAAAAAAAGGAACTTCTGCACTGAACCGTGCAGAAGCTCCTTTTTATATCAGTTCAAATGCTATGCCCTTCATTCATTTTATATATTGCCGAGATAACTCCCAGCTTTTTTTCTGCAAGGCTTATATACTGCATCAGCCGGGAGAGCTTTATAAGCGCCTGCTCACCTCCGACGGATATGTCATGCCGGTAGCTCTCCGCCGAATCAAAGAACTCTCCTGCCAGCGAAGCAAGAGTTTGCAGTCCGCAGCCTGCCGCTCTGTCGAGCAGGGGCTTGGGCTTCTCCTGAACAGATGCCAGCCCGCTTCTGACTACCTTGACTATCTCGTCTTCCAGCTCGGAGAGCAGCTTTAAAAGTGCTGCGGCGTGGGGGGCGTTTTTGCTGTCCAAACGTTCCGGCGGGGCGAACCTGTGCCACCCCATCGGGGACAGAAAATCATAGAACTCTATGGGGCTGAGTATGACACGCCCCTGCTCAATGCCTGCATTGGCGAGCACGGTGCAGATGTCCGGCTTGTCCTTTATTTTTTTGCATAGCTTTTCCAGCACCTGGATATATTGGGCGGATTCTGCTCTGTATTTTACCTGCGCTGTTATAACTCTGTCCTCCAAGTCGGAGATGTGCATTTTAAAGGTTTGCTCGTACTTGTCAAACTCATAGCCCGTCAGCCGGTGAATGTGTATCAGAAAGATGTGCTCCTTTTCTGCTGCTGCGGCATAAGCAAGCTCACGGTAGTCGGTGATGACAGCTATCCTCAGCTGGGGGCAGTCCAGCTCTGCTTCACTTGTGCGGATAACAGAGGTGACATTTGAGCCGGAGAGCTTTTCCTCGCAGACGCCGGCGTCCTTGAGAGTCATTTTGGATCTCATCATGTTGCGGAGAGGAGCGGAAAGCCCCCACACAGAGGTCTGCGGCGGGCGGGTGCGGGTGTATCCGTAGAAGGCGGGGCGCAGGTCGGAATAGGTCAGTATTTTGGGGGAGGCGGAAAGGTCGGTGTTCAAAAAGTAGTAAACGGTGCCGGTGTATTCGCCGCCGGAAATATCCTGTGTGCCGATAGGCAGCAGCACAAGATTCCCGGGGTAGGGCTTATAGCTGCTGCGAAAGCTTCCCAGCTCCCCGGCAGTGACCTCCTGCCCTTGCAGTGACAACAGCAGCTCTGTGCAGCCTGTCAGCTTCCGCATGAAATCCTTGGCATTGAATGAAGCCTTGCGGGCGGTGCAGTCTGCAAGGCGTGTGCTCAGATTTCTGAGCCTGCGTTCAGCGTCGGCCATTTTAGCGGCATGGGCCCGGACTGCTGCCAGCTCCAGCTCATCGGCGGCGGTGGCGTCCGCTCGCACAAGCCCTCTGGCAAGCAGCCCTCCCAGTGATGACAGAGCTCCCCCGGCAGCTTCATGGACTGCTTCAAGCTCCTTGGGAGTGAGGGTGTCTGCTTCCGGCTCCGGTTCGGGTGCGGGCAGGGGCTCCGGTGATGATAAGGGAGTAGTATCTGCCGGCTTTGAGGCGGCTGCAAGCTCCGGCGGCAGTGCCTTTTTAAGCAGGAGTATAGCCCCTAAAATATGCCGGCAGACTGTTCTTGAGGGGCAGGTGCAGATGCTTTGCTCCAAGGGGGTGCGTATGATGCAGTGCTCTCCGCCAAGGTCAATGGCGGCCTGACCGTTAATTTCATTATAGCTGACCCCAAGGCCATCAACGTCCTTGCAGGCCCGTTTGTAGAGACCCTTGTTGGCAAGGGCGGTAAGGCTTGCTTCGTCAGCAGCGGAAAGGGCTGCGGCGAGTGAGCTGTTTTCAAACATATATCCACCTCAACTAAAAAGCTTTCCGATGTAATCTCCCAGCATATCAGGAGTGAGTGCTCCGACAAATGCTCCCATGTCTGCCAGCTTCTGGCCTGTGTGTTTGTCGTAGGCAGGGTTGGCCTGCTCATCAAGGGCAGTCAGGAAGCTGAGCTTCGAGCCGGTTTGCAGTATGCTCTGGGCAGCTGACATGAGACGCCTTACAGAGCCGCCCTCGCAAAGATCGGTGACGCAGAGCACACAGGTGTCTCTCGGTGCTTCGATAAGTGAACCGCAGTAGGTCAAAGCGCCGGCAATGTCGGTGCCGCCGCCAAGCTGTATGCTCATAAGCACCTCCACCGGGTCGTCAGCCTCCTCGGTGAGGTCAACTATGCTGGTGTCGAATATGATAAGGTTCACCTCTGCAAAGGGGAGCTCAGAGATTATCTGCGCCATGACTGCGCTGTAGATCACCGAGCCCAGCATGGAGCCGCTTTCGTCCACTGCAAGGATTATCCGCTTGCGGGAGTATTTCTTTATCCTGCCGGAGAAATAGATGTCCTTCAGCACAAGGCCTCCCAGCTGGTCGTCGTAGTTTTTCAGGTTTCGCCGGACGGTCTTTTTTATGTCTAAGTTCCTGGCGGAGTGTACCGGGCTTTGCAGGCTGCGGTCAAGGCGGCCTGTCAGTGACTGCTTTGTGGACTGCACCAGCTTGTTCCTCAGCTCGTCGGCAACAGTGCGTGCTATCTTTCGGGCGGTATCCAGCACCTCGCCTTTCATCAGGTGCTTTAGCTGCAAAATGGTTTTAAGCAGGGCCATATCCGGCTTCATCTGCTCAAGCACCTTTTTGTCGGTGAGCAGCTCGGTCATTTTGAACTCGTCCAGAGCGTGACGTTCCAGCACCTCCGCAGTCTGGCGGGGGAACAGCTCCCGGACACGGGTTATCCACTTGGCGGCAGTGAGCACTGTGCTGCCGGTGCCGCCACTTCTGTCGGAGGTGCTTTCGCTTCTGACATCGCCCCCCTGGGCGTGGGAGTAGAGGTAGTCCAGCAGCTGCTCCATATCCTGTAGGTTTTTCAGGTCACGCTTGCTCCCGCCGAAATCAAGGCTTCTGTCGGAGCTGCTTCCCAGCACCAACCGCCAGCGGTTTATGGCTATCTGCCGCTCTGCCTCGATATTGTTTCTGTTAATGATGCTCACCTCCGAGCTTTTGTGTTATCTCAATATCCAGCTGCCGCCCGAAGCTGTAAAGCTGCTCATCTATAGCTGCGTCATCAAGAATGGCGCCGGCATCAGCGTCGTAGAGGGCGGCTATTGCTTCGGCAGTCTCGTCGATCTCCTGCGGGGTGAAATAGCTGAAAGCCAATTTCAGTGAGGGTAGTATCTCAATGAAATCCCCGCTGGTCATGGACCTTAGCAGTTCGTCAGTCATTAGCAGAAAATCGTCACCGGAAAAGACAATGTCTCTGGCGGTGGAAAAGAGCCCCTTCAAGTATTCGGCGCCCTGCTTTTTTATCTCAGCGGTGCCCCGCAGGAAGCCTCTCATGGCCCGCTCTGCGGCAAACTGATTGCTGAGATCCACAGCGCAGAGCAGCCCCATTGCCGCCCCAAATACAGCGGGGTGCTTTTCCGTCTGGGAGCAGAGCTCTGTCAAAGATTGAGTAAGCTGCGGACGCCTGTCCGGAAGCAGGGAATCTGTCAGTGCGAAAAGCCTGCGAATGATAGAGCAGAGCTCGTCGGCTTTTTCGTCGGGAACATTCGCCATAGCCGGAAGCATCAGCACCAGCTTGTCAAAGCAGCGGGTAAGCAGCGGCAGGATAGTTTCGTCAGGGTATTCATAAAGTTGTTTCAGCTCCAGCAGGGTCTTGAAATATCCCAGCGCAGAGCCCACCGAGAAGAAGCTGCCGTCGGCTGCTGCTATGCGGGTCAGCTGCTCAGCCTCCTCCTCGATGCTGATGCCCATAAGGAAGCACTCCACTGCTATGTGGGCGGCGGTGTCAAGGCCGGGGCCGTTTTTCAGCAGCCGCTTGACGATGTTGGTGCAGGCCTCTTCAATGGTGAAGCCGTCGGTGGTGCGGTCGATAAGTACGGCATCAACGGCAGGGCTGCGGCGGTAGGACCATTCCTCTCTGACACGGCTGCGGTCGGTGCTGCCGTGGAGGTCCGGGCCCTTGGTGCGCTCGCAGAAGCTTGTGCCTAAAAATCTCATTCTATGGAAGAAGCGGCTTAATGGCAGCCCCTTGGCAGTGGTGAACAGCCCGCAGACAGCCTCCTGCGGGGCGGCGGTCTCCGGTTTCAGGCGCAGAGCATGGCACTGCTTTTCAAAGTCCGCCACCAGCGGGGGAGTGTGGGTCAGGTCACCGATCTTGCCCACTCCGTCTCCGATAGCAAGCTGTTTAAGATATTCCAGCGGCATAGAGGAGGAAATGGTTTTCTCCCCTTTGATAAAGGCGGAGGTAACTCCGTCCATAAGCTCAGACATTCCCGGCTCAGGTATTCCCCGGAGGGCTGCCAGCCCGCTCATAAGGGTCCGGGCGGCGGTTATGTCCGCAACTGATACAGCAAGGTCCTTTTCGGCAGATTTTTTAGCCGCCTTGACGAGCAGGGTAAGTGTCTCGTCGCTGTAGATGCCCTTGGGGGTGTCGGCTCTTTTCAGCCGCTTGAAGATGTTGTCATAAAAGCCCGGATAGCTCATGCCGGAGGAATAGCCGTGCAGAGCATCAGCAGAGCGGTAGGAATAGGCAGCAGGGAAGCAGCCGGTGCAGTCCTTGGGAATCCTGTGGAGCTTTGTCTCCGGGACCTTTCCCTTTAAAAGCTCAAAAAGCCCGGGAGAGTGAAAGCCGCCTGTAACGACCAGCACCCGGCTGTGCTCCTTCATAGCTGCCTTGATATTGGCTGCCATGAACTGCTCTCTTGCCGCAGTGCCGTCAGCGATCAGCTCCTGCCTGGGAGTGCTGTGCCGGATAAGTGTGCAGTAGGTCATGAGCTGTTTATAGAGATCCTCGGTGCTTAGTTCAAGGCCGCTGATCTCAAAATATTTCTCCCAGAATTCCTCAAAGTTTCTCACCCGGGTCTTTTCGCATAGGCGCTTGAAATAATCGCTCCGGACGAGCCGACCGTCGTCGGCGTAGCTTTGCTTTTCGTTTTTTCTGAGGCCCTGCTCGCCCTCGGTGTTTATGAGTATCTCGCTGTAGGGCAGGTCGATGAACCGGGCTTCTATCCCAAGCTCTGACGCTGCTTTCATGGCGTTGTATTCAGGAGAGGAATAGAGAAATGGGTAGTAGCAGCTGTGGTCGGCGGCCTCCTCGGAGACCAGCTGCTTCTTGTCCTTGTAATAATAGTATATGGCACAGGGCAGCTCGGTGCGGTCATCAGTCAGCACAGGAATGAGCTCGTTGGCGTCTTGGGGGCCCTCTATCAGAATGATCTCTGGGCTGTAAAGCTCAATGGCTTTTAGCAGGTGGTAGGAGCACACCGGGCTGTGATGCCTCACCGGGAACAGCAGCACGGGGCTGCTAAGGTCAAAGGGGATTATTTCAACAGCTTCGCACAGCTCAGGTATTCTTTCCATAATTCACCAGCCTTGCTTTGTTCTTTAGATGCCGTCCTGAAATAGCCTCTGAGCTTTTCAAGGTCGTCACGGTTTTCCTTGCAGACTGCTCCCAGCAGGCTTTGGGTCAATACAGCCGGCTCTATCCTGCCGCTGCCGTAATACCAGGCATGGCACAGGGCCTGATAGTATACAGAGACTGCCTCGGCGGTACTCATAACAGCAGCGGGCTTCTCCACCACCGTTCCCTCGGAGGTAACGCCCTCCCGCAGCTCATGGTAGGTGACAGCCAGCAGCTCTGCCACGTCGGTGTCAACAGGGCAGTCGATGTGGCCTGCGGCAGCCATGTCCTCAGCCTCTCTGACAATTATTTCCTTTTCAAGCCTTACATCGGCAATGGGCTCCACGGTCTCGAAATTAAAGCGCCTTTTCAAAGCTCCGGACATTTCGTTTACACCCTTGTCCCGGGTGTTGGCGGTGCCGATTATATTAAAGCCCGGTCTTGCCAGAACCAGCCCCTCATCTCCCAGCTCCGGAATATTGAGTATCTGGTCGGACATAACAGAGATAAGGCTGTCCTGTATCTCTGCAGGGGTGCGGGTGATCTCCTCAAAGCGGGCGAAGATGCCCTTTTCCATGCCTATGAGCAGCGGCGCCGGAACAAGTGCCTGACGGCATGGCCCTTTTGAGAGCAGCAGGGCATAGTTCCAGCTGTACTTTATCATATCCTCGGTGGTGCCGGCGGTACCCTGAACTGTGTTGGTGGATACTCCGCAGCAGGCTGCCGAAAGCAGCTCAGAGAGCATGGTCTTGGCGGTGCCGGGCTCGCCCACCAGCATGAGCCCACGGGAACCGGCAAGGGTGATAATAGCCCGCTCCACAAGAGCGTCGTTGCCGTAGAATTTTTTCCTGATCCTGACCTTTCCCTCAGCGGTGGAAAATTCCCCTCCGAGAATAAACAGCCTTACCGCATTTGGCGAAAGCTTCCAGTTTTCGGGGCGGCGTCCGTGATCGTTGCGGGCGAGAAGCTCCAGCTCGTCCTTATAGCGGACCTCAACAGGTGGTTTGATAAACTGCTCCATAGGCTTGTACTCCTTTTTTTATTTCAGCTTTTTTTCATGCTATTATTATACCACAGCTATATGCTCAAATCAATAGCCAATGCACATACTGTCCAAAGAAGCGGACTGTAAAAATGTAAAAAAACAGCATACAAAGCAGGGGGGTGCAAATGATATGAATTGATCTGCGGTTTTTGGGGATAATAGATAATATCTTTAAAAAGGACGTGAGAGAAATGCAAAGGGCAGCAAATTCGCTGATGCTTGTTATCATAGGCTTTTCTGCGGCGGTGTGTCTGGCAGTGCTTGTAAAGATCGGCGCCTATGCGGAGGAGATCAAGGGCAGCCTTACCCCGGAGCCGGTCATAATAGATGCCCCAAGAGGCCGGATATTTGACCGCTATGGGCACCTGTTGGCAGGAACTGATGAGAACGGGAACAGGTATTATCCGGCAAAGCTTTGCTCTCACCTGCTGGGCACACTTTCAGCGGACGGCTCTGCACAGAGCGGGATAGAGCTGGCCTTTGATGAAGAACTCTCCGGGCGGCCCGGTTATACCAACGGCCTTGAGACCCAGCCGCCTGTCAGGGGAGCGGACGTTTATCTGACTATTGACAGCAAGCTCCAGTCAGCTGCTGAAAAAATACTGTCTACAGCTGCCCGCCGCTATGATGAGGGGGTCCGCTATGAGACTGACGCACCGTATTCCGGGAGTGCCGGAGCCATTGTTGTGCTGGGCTGCCGGCGTGGGGAGGTGCTGGCTTCGGCCTCATACCCGGATTTTTCTCCTGGGACCTTCTCAGAGGATTACAGCAGGCTTCTTGCAGATGAGCGCTTCCCTTTGCTTGACAGGGTGACAAACGGCCTTTACCGCCCGGGCTCAACCCTTAAAACCGTAACTGCTGCCGCTGCACTTTACAAGGGTGCGATAGGCGCTGATACTTCATTCTGGTGCGGCGGGCACCTTTACCTTGGGGGCAGTGATTTCACCTGCATGAACACTCATGGCTACACAGATGTCAGGCGGGCGCTGGAGGTCAGCTGCAATTTGTTTTTTTACCGGGCGGCCCTTGCTCTGGGGATAGACCGGCTGGTGGAATATGAGAAGCTATTCGGCCTGGGCAAAGCCCCTGACTATGAGCTTCCCACCCTTGCCGGTCAGCTGGCTTCTCCGGAGACGCTGGACTATTGGAGCAGCGGGCAGCTTGTGCAGGCGGCTATCGGCCAGTCGGTGACGGAAGTAACTCCGCTGCAAATGGCAGGGGCGGCGCTGATGCTGGCAGACCGTGGAAGAAGCTATTCTCCGTCTGTGGTAATGGGTGTAGGCAGCAGGAGCGGCCGCAGCTTAGAAAAAGAGCCGCAGACAGAGCTGCCTGACTGCGGCGTTTTCGATATTATAAAAGACGGCATGGTCTCTTCGACAAAATACACCTACGGCGAATTTGCTCTTTCCCAGCTGGATAAGCCTGCGGCGATAAAGACCGGAACACCGCAGTCTCCGAG
>CADBTF010000165.1 GCA_902797485.1 uncultured Ruminococcus sp.
CGCAATAAGGCGGATTTCGTCCTTTGGTTCACCAAGTCCAAATTCGACGATCAGGAGCTGAAATGGGAATCCCCCTGGGGGCTGGGCTACCCCGGCTGGCATATCGAGTGCAGCTGCATCTCCATGAAGCACCTTGGTGAAAAGCTTGACCTGCACTGCGGAGGCATCGACAATCAGTTCCCCCACCACACCAACGAGATCGCCCAGAGCGAAGCATTCCTTGGCCACAAGTGGTGCAATTACTGGTTCCATGTTCACCACCTGAACACCTCTGACGGAAAGATGAGCAAGTCCAAGGGCGAATTCCTGACAGTCTCGCTTCTTCAGGAAAAGGGCTATGACCCGCTGGTATACCGCTTCTTCTGCCTGCAATCCCACTACCGCAAATCGCTGGTGTTCACCTGGGAGAATCTGGATAACGCTAAGCAGGCCTTTGATAAGCTCCTGAACAGGATAGCTGCTCTTATAAACGAAAAGGACACCTCCCCCGTTGACGAGGCTGCCTTTGCCAAGGCCAAGGCGGGCTTCACCGCTGCTATGGACGACGACATAAACACATCTAATGCGATAACCGCCCTTTATGATGTTTTCAAGGCAGAGGCCGGCGCAGCCACCAAGCTTGCGCTGATCGCTGATATGGACAAGGTGCTCTCACTGGGGCTGACCGAAAAGGCTCAGGCGCTGGTAGATGAGCAGCAGAAGGCTCAGTCTGACATTCCGGCGGAGGTCATGGAGCTGGTGGAGCAGAGAAAGCAGGCCCGCAAGGACAAGGATTTTGCCCTTGCCGATCAGCTCAGAGACAAGATCTCAGAGCTGGGCTTTGTTATCCGGGAGACCAGACAGGGCACAGAGATCAGCAGGAAATAATCAGTAACGGAGAGAAAAAATGGCAAATAATGTTACCATGCGGGACCCATACCGGGCCAAAAAGATGCGGGTGTATTTCCGCTTTTCAATGATAGCCGTCGCCTGCGTTGTAGTTGTGGCAGTGCTGGCGATCATTATGAATACCGGCCAGAAGAACATTGACTACTCACAGTCCACCTTTGTTCAGTATGAAGCTCCGGAGGACAGCGCCCCTGTGGTGGTATTTGAGACCACCGAGGGCACCTTCAAGGCGGTGCTTTACGAAAATGAAGCGCCGGAATACTGCAAGTTCTTCGAGCAGCTTGTCAAGGACGGCTATTTCAACGACACCTACGCCTGCACCCTGCTCAGGACAGGCGGCGTCACCGGAGGGTTCATCGCCGGCAGCAAGACCCAGGACGGCACTGCTGCTGATGACACCAACAAGGAGTTCATAAACGTTGAGGTCTCTGGGAATATGCTCCCCACCAAGGGCTCTCTTGGCTCACTGGTGAGAGAGGGCGGCAGGTTTTCCAAGCCCAAGGCCGGCAGTGTGTTCACTGTACTCAGTGACGTGGTCGATATCGAGGAGCTGCGCAAGGCAGTTGACGGAGATGTAAACGGCTTCAGCAGAGTATGCGAGCTCTTTGAGAAATACGGCGGCGTACCGAACTACTTGCAGATGTATACCCTGTTCGGGCAGGTTTACGACGGTTGGGAGACCCTTGACAAGATCTTCAATACAAAGATCATAGACGAAGCTGCCCCTGACGACAAGGAGGACAGAGATCTGAGGCCGGAGCACGAAATAAAGTTCACAAAGGTATGGCTCTCCACCTACGGGGAGCAGAAGCAGAACGGCTTCAACATTCCTCTCAAGGAGGGCTCGGTGAAGATCAACACCGCCTCCGAGGACAGCTCAGCCACTGACGCATCGTCGGCTGATACCTCAAACTAAGGCTCATATAACAGCAAAAGCTCACACTTTTCGGGTGTGAGCTTTTTTGTGCTTGTTTCAGTTTTTGTTTTCCGGCTGCAGGACCGCAGCAGAGGTGCAGCCGAAGCCGACTATAGCGCCGAAGGAGGTCAGGTCAACGAACCAGCCCAGAGTGTTCCGCCCGATCAATGAGAGCACCACAGAGATCACCATAACAAAGGCTCCCCAGCCCACCATGCAGCCGAAGGCCATAGCCCAGACGTCCAGCCATGTCAGGTTTTTCTTTGGCGCTGCGCTTGTGTTGTTTTCCATTTGGACCTCGCCCCCGCTCATTTGTGATGTGCTTCCAAGGCCGGCTGCTCAGCTCTCAGGCCTTAACGCTATTTATCCTCAGCAGCTATACGGCAGAGCTTTTCATACTGTGCCTTTGCTTCCTCCAGCAGCGCAGTATAGTCGGTATCGGTCCTGCTTCTGAGAAGCTCCGTCATTTCGCTGACGGGCTTTGTCAGCGGGGTCAGAGCCAGATTTGCATACATACCCTTCATAGCATGGGCAGTCTCAAAGGCTGCGGAGAGATCTTTTTCTCTGAGCTGCTGCTCCAGCAGAGGCAGCTTTTTATCCTCAACTGCCTTGCCGATAAGCATGATATAAAAGCTCTCGTTCTTCATGCAGCGGGTGAGCCCCTCATCAACGTTTGCACCGTACTCTCTAAGCTTATCGATCGTCAGCATAATTTTCCTCCCTTTTTTACAATGCACGGTCATCTGATCCAGTGCCTGCGGCGTGCTTATTGTTGCATTGCATTCATTATATCACATACTTAATCAATAGTCAATGTTCTGAATATCCCGATCCTGATGTGCATTGCTGTCAGCTGTTATTTGAAGCAGAATATGATAAGACCGGGATATTATTTTTATAAGGCCGGTATATGTATATCATACAGCCCTCAGCCCCCAAAGGCGGGAGGGCGTTACTGATAGTTCTAATAGTACTGAGAAAAGCGAACCCGTTGAAACCGCCTGTCTGCGCAGTTTGCGGGATAGACACCGCAGCCGGCATACGTCATTTGCACCCGATCTCTCAGACAAGCTCAAAGCAGAGCAGATCAATCAGAAATGCAAAATCAGGAGTTCCGGATCATTCCGCCTTTGACTCCGACGACTGGGCGGCGGGGTAGTCGGTTATGCCCTTGCCCTGATTGGGGTGCTTCTGTGAGTATACAAAATCCACGGCAAAGACTGTTACCAGCACTGCGCATACTATCGCTGCCGCTTTGGGCTTTATGCGTCTGATAAGGTTATCCAGCATGGGTGCTCCGAAATATACAAAGGCTACGCCGCCTATGCCGAATATCATAAGCCCCTCTGCGCATACTCTGCCGTGTATGTTCAGGAAATAGCCGCTGTAATCCCACCACTTCTGCCCGTCGTGGGTGAGCTCTAAGAAATAGGCGGTGAAATACTCAACTATCCCGCAGAGCACCACTGCCGCAAAGAACTCTGCCAAAGGGCTGCGCCGGAATTTCCTGAGCATCACCAGTATCATGACCGCACCTGAACCGTAGATAGGCAGCCATGGCCCGTGCATAACTCCCCTGTTGACGAAATTGCCGGTCTCGATAAACTTGTAAATGAACTCCCAGGCCCAGCCTATAAAGCAGCCGGTGAAGAACATCAGTATCAGAGATGTGACAGAATAGCTTCTTGTGTAGAAAATGGCCGTAAGGCGGTCCCGCTTAGGAGAATGGGGCTTCGGTGAAAGCCTTGTGGGGTACACCTTGCCCTCCAGTTCAAACCGTGAATGGCTGATCTTGATCTTGTTTACCTCGTTGCGGTCATAGGCAGCAGTCTGCTCGGTGTAGCGGGGCACTATGCCAAAGATGTCTGCAAAGAATTTCCTTGCGCCGGTATAGCCGCCGGTGAAGCTTTCTGTCTCATGTATCATTTGGTCGATATCCGAATAGGCTTCCGCCAGCTTTTCGGGAGAAGCGGTCTCAAACAGATATACGTCCTGAAGCTTATCGGCGTTTTCTGTTTCCTGCTCTTTGGCCTGCTCACGCAGCGCCGCATAGTATTCAGCCGCTGTTGCTTCAATGTAGGGGTTTATGAAGAAGATGCCTCCTACGCCAAAGGTGAAGGCTTCTAAAACTGCCCAGCCGAAGAAGCTCAATTGCAGCTTGAAATACTCAAGCTTGTGACCGTACATCATTTTCCGGGAAAGGGTGATAGCCTCATTAGCCGTCAGCTCCGGCTGTTCGGCAAGTATGTAGGGCACCATTTTATAAGAGTAGTTTTTTATGGCCCCGCCGATTATCGTCAGGTTCCAAAGGGTCAGATACACCTCCTTCACCAGCAGCACCCATGCAGTGTGCAGCCAGTTCTTTGAGTGCAGCAGGAAGAAAAAGTTCCGCAGGGGTATCCTCTCATACTTGCGGGATTCCAGAAATATCCTTGCCATGACAACTACAAAAACATTCAGCACGAACCAGGTCAGGGAGAGCCTCAGTATCATGCTGACGACTATCAGGATAATGACGGCAGCAGCGGAGGAACCGGTGATGCTGTGGATACCTTTATATATAGTGGTTATATAGGAGCCTGTGGAGAACATATTTGCAAGCTTTGCAAACTCACCCTCCTTGTAGCTGATCTCCAGCCCGCCCAGCGAAAAGCTCTGCTGTTTTTTTGCGTCAAAATTAGCCTGAGCCTGATCCAGCTGATCGGTAATGAGCTTCTTGCCGTCGATAGAGATACCGATATTTCCGGAGGCAAACTCATAGAGCAGGCTGGCAGAATCAGCGTTGCCGACGGTGTCTGTGTTTGAGGTATCACCGGTCACTGCCCTCAGAGATGAAAGAGACTGTGCATGGGCTATCCCGAAGAATGCTGTCAGCAGGCAGGTAAACACCAGTATCCAGTAATTTCTTTTAAGGCTTTGCTTGGCTGCCGCCTTAGCTTGTTTTCTGTCTATCTTCATTCGCTTTCCTCCGATCAGGCATCGAAAACCGTACTGAACTGTTACTATGATTATATCAAATATTGATGCTGATGTCAACGATTTATAAATGCGCATTACACTGAATAACATCTTATTTTTACGTCAATGCTGAATACAGAAACCAGAGGGAGGCTTGTTATGCTTATTGTTTTTCTTCGTGCAGTTATTCTCTATGCGCTTATCATCTTTGCAGTCAGGCTCATGGGCAAGCGGCAGATAGGTGAGCTGCAGCCGGCAGAGCTGGTGGTCACGATACTTATGTCAAATATTGCCACCCTACCCATTGAGGATATTTCGATACCTATGATAATGGGCATCGTGCCGATCTTCACATTTGTCTGCCTGGACGTGTTCATGTCTCAGCTTTCCATGCGCTCCCGCAGGCTGAGGAACCTCTTTTCGGGAGAAGCCAGAATAATCATCAGCGACGGCAAGATCGACCAGCAGGCTATGCACGAGCTGCGCTATACCGTTGATGACCTGCTGGAATCCCTGAGAGGCAGCTCTGTCTTTGAGCTCTCAGAGGTGCAGCTGGCAGTGGTGGAAACCACCGGAAAGATCTCTGTCATGAAAAAGCAGCCACAGGATAACCCCACCCGTCAGGACCTGAACATCAAGTCACAGGCGGCTGACCCTTCGGTGACCGTGATCTCTGACGGGGAGATCTCTGATAAGGCCCTCAGCTTCATAGGCCGGGACAGGAAATGGCTGTCCTCAGTCACCGCTGCCGCAGGGCTCTCCACAAAGGAGGTATTTATCATGACTGCCGACAGCTCCGGCAAATATGAGATAATCAGAAAGGAGCCCTTCAATTGAACCGTATCGCCCTTTGTATTGCTATCATGCTGGTCATTGCAGCTGCCTCACTCGGCACACTGTTTCTGCTGGAGCACTCCACCGACAAGGTCTGCACTCTGGTGGAGCAGGTGATCGACGCCGAAAAAAGCGGCTCACCCGAACAAGTCGAGCAAGCCGTTACAGAGCTTGAGGATTACTGGCAGCTGCACCTTAAAAGGCTCTATTGCCTGGTGCAGTCCAGCGTTTTAAATGACATCTCCTGCGCAGTGGCAAGGCTCAGGCCGCTCTATGAGCAGGGCGCCGATGATTTCATTGCCGAGTGCTGCGGCATCAGGCGGCTGGTCTCCCAGATCATGGATACTCAGGCTCCAAGCCTTTATTCTGTTCTGTAGTGGTGCAGGCACGCTTTATCAGCTCGCACTTGATAGCGCTCCTGAGCCTCTCTCTTGCCCTTTTAAGTGTCCGTGAAACGGTGGACTTATTGACACCGCAGGCCTTTGCGATCTGCTCGGCAGTCATTCCCTTGCTGTAGTAGAGCAGCACATACCGGCGCTGCTTGGCGGTGAGCTGATCGCCCAGCACGTCCCGCAGGAGCTTAGGGTAGCTGCCGAAGAGTGGCTTGAAGCTCTCTATCTCTGTCTGATACTCTCCCGCCACAAGCTCATTGAAGGTGATCCTCAGCAAGCTGCATCACCCTCTGTAAGGCTTATGCAGGCTGCCATGCTGGGCGTGGGAGGCTTGGGTGCCGTCAGCCGGCGCATACCCGCCAGGGAGTACATCATCTCGTACATTTCAGTTTCCAGCAGCTCTATCCTGCCGTGGAGCAGGTTGAGCTCCTCAACGTTCATCTGGTCATTGCAGTGGGCTTTCAGCTCCGAAAGCCTGCGCCGTATGTTTTTTATGTCTCTTTCATACTGTATTATCAGTGTTGTCATTGTGTTACCTCCGCTGTTGTGAATGTCTCTCAGAATTGAAATCTCGTTTCAAAAAGAGAAAGTATGTTCGCTTGACAGGCGTTAAATTAAGCTCCTCCACGGGGGAGAGGAGCAAGCCCTGTGCCAAAACTGCTTCCGGCGAAGGCGATCCAGCTGCCGCCCGGGGCGTAGGCTTGGCAGCGATCATACGATGCAGTTTTGTGGAACATCTGTTCTCTTTTCTTAATTTAATAATAACACATAAACCGAGAAATGTCAAGAGGGAAATCAAAATTAACGGTTTTTGTATAAAATGTGGGTTTTTTTACGGACAGTTTGTGCAATTTACTTGTTGAAATATGCGAAAAAACGTGATATAATATGTTTTACCGACACATTGAGGGAAATTTTGCGGACTTTAAAATATAAATATACGGGAAAACCCCGACGGTACGCAGTGTTTCTTGAGATGAGTAAGGCGGTATTGTGTAAGCCGCTGCGGAAGCAGGCTGTTTTTTCAGCCGGCGAAATTTTGGGCTTTGCCCGAGAGGTAAAAATTTATGGAGAAGATCAAGCTTGACAGATTGTCCGAGCTTACAAGAATTTCACGCCAGAGAGCCCTGACTGCTCAGGAGCAGCAGGAGAGAACTGCCCTTAGAAACGAATACAGACAGGCAGTAACAGGCAATCTGCGTGCGCAGCTTGAAAGCATGACGATCGTTGAACCCGACGGCTCTAAGATCAGAGTTGCGGACATGAAACGAGATGGGGAGGAAAAGAAATAATGGCAGGCCAGTCAAAGCAGAAACAGAAGCTGCTCCGTATGGAACAGATCTTCAGGACATTGACAGACGAGAACAACGTTCTGACAGGCAACGAGCTTATCGATATGCTCGAAAAGGAAGGCATCAAAGCGGAAAGAAAAACTATCTACGACGACATAGCCACCCTTAACGACAGCGGTGTGACTATAGAGACCGTCAAGAAGGGGCACTCCAATGCCTATTTCTATTCTAACCCTAACGATTTCAGCGCCGAGGAGCTGTTTATTCTGGCAAGTGCAGTTGCTTCATGCAGGTTCCTGACCTCCAAGAAGTCCAACGACCTTATCGCCAAGCTGCAGCGCCTGACGAACAAATACACTGCCGCTCAGCTGGGCAGGCAGATCCATGTAGCACAGCGCTCACGGAACAAATCCGTCAATGAGACGATCTATTACAGCATAAACACCATTCAGAACGCTATTTCCAAAAAGAGGAAAATAACCTTCAAGTATTATACATACAACACCATGAAGAAGCGCCAGCTGAAGCATGGCGGCGAACGCTATCTGGTAAGCCCTAATGAGCTGGTCTGGGAGAACGACAACTACTACCTGACCTGCGTGTGCCACAATCACGGGCAGGTGGTGCGCTACAGAGTTGACCGCATGACCGACGTTACTATGACCGATTCCAAGATCGCCGCATTTACTGACGAGGAAAAGAAGGAGCTGGACAGCTTCAAGTCACTTTACTCCATGTACGGCGGCGAGCGCAGAGAGGTAAAGATCCAGTTCAGCAATTCTCTCATGGACGTAGTTATCGACCGCTTCGGTGAGAATGTTGAGTGCATCAAAAACTCTCCGGACACCTTTGTTATCATCTGCGAGGTGCAGCTTGCACCCACCTTCTGGGGCTGGCTGTTCCAGTTCGGCACAAACGCCGCAGTGCTGGAGCCCTTTGACGTCCGCCAGAAGGCAAAGGCGATCCTTGCCGATCTCTCAGCGATGTATTGATCGACAGTTGCTAATTGACAAAAACAGAAGCCGGGCGCTTTCATGGCACCTGGCTTTTTTGTGTAATAAGCTTCATGCAGCCAAAAAGGCTCAAGCCCTCACAAAGCTTCGTTCCGGAGCGCATCCAAGCTGTCCTCCCATGCCGTCTTTCCTGCGACGGCCATGCGCCGTCTGCGCTAAGACCTGCGCTAAGACCTGCGCTAAGACCTGCGCTAAGACCAAAAAGAGGAGGCGTGATGACACGTCCCCTCTTTTCAGGAAAGTATGAAAAAGAAAAAATCCGTATAGTTCAGAATTATTCGTCAACTTCCTCAACAGGCTCATCAACCTTGTCAAGAGTTTCTTCCTCAGACTCTGCTGTTTCCTCAGCAGTCTCATCAGCCTCATCTGCGGTATCATCGCAGTCAGCTACGCAATCATCAAAATCATCGTCAAGCTCTTCGTAATCGTAATCCTCAAGCTCTCTGCGCTTCTTCAGAGCGAATACAGCAGCACAACCAGCAGCAGCAACGCCAAGAGCGGCAGCAACCTTCAATTTCTTTCCCATTGTTAATACACTCCTTTTATTATAATTTAAAATCTCACAAATTCAGCGTTAATGCTCGCATCATTAAGATTACTAATATTATATCACACCGCAATGAAATAATCAAGCATTTTTCAAAAAAATAAAAATTATAACTATCATTTTGTTTATTCTATACAAAGTTCAAAGCTATTTTTTGACACCTAACAAAAGTCACATATTGCCCGTGACCAGCATAACTCCGGCTATTGCAGCCAGCGGAGCGGTCTCACACCTCAGTATCCTGCGGCCAAGGGTAATAGAGGAGGCACCTGCCTTTAATGCAGCCTCATACTCACTTTCCTCAAAGCCGCCCTCGGCTCCGATGAATATGCCGATGGTTTCTGCGTCCTTCAGGTCGGCAGTCAGCAGGCTGTCTCCGCCGCCCTCATAGCAAAAGAGGCAGCGGTCAAGAGCTGCGGCCTGCGCAAGAGCCTCGTCGAACATTACCATGTCTGTCACCTCAGGGATAACTCCCCTGCCGCACTGCTTGGCAGCAGCAAGAGCGACTTTGTTCCAGCGGTCATTCTTGCGGGCCATGCTGCGGCTGTCCGGCCTGGCAACGCACCTGGCAGTCACGATAGGAACGATCTTATAGACGCCCAGCTCCACTGCCTTCTGGACAATGGTGCTCATCTTTCCGGATTTCGGAAGCGCCTGAAAGAGTGTTATCTTCACAGTGGGTTCACCCTCTGAGGGCTTGCCCTCAACTACCCGGCAGCGGACCTCCTGGGGAGTAATGGAAACGATCTCGCACTCAAAATCCATGCCCCTTGAGCAGAGGGTGATCTTCTCGCCCACTCTCATTCTGAGGCTAAGGCCGATGTGTCTGGCGTCCTCACCGGTGAGGACAGTCTCACCCTCCGGGAGGGAATCTTTAAAAAATCTTGGCAGATTAAATTTTGGCATATTTTTACAGCTCCTCTATAATTATCAATAAAAACCCGATCTCACCAAATATCATTCTACCACAAATCAACAAAAAGTTCAAGATTTTTAATAATTATTTTCATAAGTTTTCATACAGTTATCACAAACCTACATTACAATAAACTCATGCAATCGGTATGTAGGCTATTACCCCAGGCCTTCATATATAAGTTGGCAGAAATGCCAACTTCTCCCCTATAATTTTTTTCTTAGCCCGCCCACCCCGGCGGGTCCTTTTTTTGCCTGCTGTTCATAGCAAAAGGCGTGTATATCGGCCCTCTGCAAAGGGCTGCCGATATACACGCCTTTTTTTCTTCAACGGTTGGACGGCTTTCGTTTCAGCTCCTTTTTCAGCTGCTTGGTCCGGCCGATCTCTTTATCGAGCTTCGCATTGAATTTGTTCTCTATCTCCCGGCGGCTGCGGTATATGCCGTATTGCTTTCCCAGCATATAAAGTTCTTCGTTCAGCTCATAGAGCTCCAGAGGCTTGTCTATAGTCGGGTTGTTCCGTTTTATGCCGGCGGCTATGTATTCTTCTATCACAGTCTCTCTGTAATCCTTGGGATAGATCAGGCTGGGCTCGGTGCAGGACACCAGCCGCTGGCGCTGCTCGTAGTTAAGATTCATCGCCACTGCCAGCGCTATCAGATAATCCCGGGAGGGCAGGCTGCCCTTGCCCTTTACAAGCTCACTGAGCTGGCTCTTGCCGTAGTAGGTCAGCTCGCAGAGAGTGCTTACGATCTTGTTCTGCGGCAGCTCTCTGGCCTTGGCCCACTGCTTTATGCTTTCCTTTATTACCGAAAGGGCAAAATCCGCAGGAGCGTTCTGGCGCAGGCGGCTGTTCATGAAGCTGTCCCGTTCCTCCAATAGCTTGTCCCTGACGATGCGGTTTTCTTTGGGGGTGTTCATCGTTTGCGGGAAGCGCCTGGTCATCTCAATGAAGCGTTTCAGGTCAGGGGGAACGTCCTCCTGCTGCTCTGCCTGCTTCAAAAGCTCCTCGATGCCGCCGGAGTAGTCCAGCATTTTTTTCAGGTCCTCCATGCCCTCATGCACCTTTGACTGTTTGAAATAGCTGCCTCCGTGGGCGACGGTAGTGTATTGCTTCAAAGCGTTAGTGTCCATTATCAGCTCCACGTTTCTGAGGGAGCAGCTTTCGTCCAGGTCATAAACAGCCTCCTTGACTGTTTCTTTGATAAGGTAGTACCTGACAGTCAGCGGCAGGTGTGAGGTCTCAAAGGGGTGTATGATTATCCTGAGGGTGCGGCGGTGCTCCTTTACGGCCATATCAACAGCTTTGAGCACACAGCTTCTCATAAGGGCTATTTCAGTGTCAAGGCTGACAGGATACAGCATGGGCATCACCATAAGAGCCAGCTCCACAGCGGCCTCGATATGCTCGATATGCTGCTTCCTCGGACGTATGAATGCTGCCTGAAAGCTGCCTCTGATAACATCTCCGTAGGAGGCCTTCCGGTAGCTGCCCTTGAACCTGACAGGGTCGGTGTCCTTCCTGCCGGAGCGTTCAGCTAACTTTCCTGCCGTTTCAAACACATAACATGAGCCCTCTCCGAAACCGCACACCGGAGCTGCTATCAGAGAGTTTTCACAGTCGAATAGCATAACTGCAAAGACAGCAGATATTTTTACTCTGTGCTGAAGGCCCAAAGGGATATATTCATTAAGCATACCGATCCCCTCCCGCGATAATCTTTCTCATCAGCCCTCTTATCTGCCCGGGGCTGCGCTTTCTTTCAGCTTCCTTAAGACCTTCACCATAGCAAAGGTGTCTAACCCGCAGTATTTCAGCAGGTTATTTCTGATGACCTCTATCTCCTCCGGAGTGTGGGAGGCCAAGCCCGCAAAGGCGGCTGATGCTTCGGTGCCGTTATGCACACCCTCAAGGCTGTGATAATCCAGCTCAGGGTCATCAGGGTATAAGGCCGGCAGCACATATTTTATAGAGTAGGAGCCCTGCATGGCATTGTTGTAATAGTCCTGCCGGAAAAACGGCACCATCAGATCGTGCATATTGTCGTGTATATTCATAAGCCTTTCAGAAAGGTCGGGGTAAAGCTCTGCCAGCCGCTTTATGACTCCTTTTTCAAAGGACATATTAAAGGCCAGCGAGCATACATTCATGGGGATATCCTCCGCCAGCCGCTCTGCAAGGGCACGTCTCGGGTCGGTGCCCGCCTCAGCCAGAAATTCCCTGTGCTCCAGACTGCCGTCCTCCTGCTCGATATGCAGGGAATACTGGAATGGTATCTGCTGATATGGTCTGACGCCGTAAAACTCCGGCACCGCCTGCTGGTAGGTCTCAAAATCCAGGTGATAGAGCGGGAAGGTGAGCGTGGAGAGGAATTCTGCGATCTTCTCTTTGTTTATCTCGTCAGGGCGGTCCTCAAGGACGCTGTCGATCTGCCGCCACTGGTTGTCGTTCAGCTTTATTGACTTTTGGTTAGCTTTCAGGTCCTCAAAGGAGATTATCCCGTTATGGTAGTGCTTGTAGGCAGTCCTTTTCTGTATCTTCGCCAGATCAAAGACTGAGTGCTCCGGCAGATGCCTGCCGCAGTATTTCTTATAGCCGCACTCATAGGGCTTCTCGCAGTAAAGGTCAATATCCCGCTCCGGCTCCTCCGTTACGGAAACGTAATCACGGATCCTGGCGACTGCCTGCTCAACAGCGCTGTATTTTTCCATTGCTATGCCGGTGCAGTCCTCCATTATAAAGAGGCCTTTCAGATCAAGCTCATCTTTGCGGACATAAGCACCGTTCAGGTGGAGGTTGTAAACCTTTTTGACATTGACCCCGCAGTTCTTGAGCACATAATACTGAAAGGCCATATCGTCAAGGTAAACATCTGAAATGTGGGTAGAGCTTTTGACCTCCACGATATCCCAGCCGTCTCCGTCCTTGTGAAGAATATCAACTGCGCAGTAGAGCCCGTTTATCAGAAATGCGGCCTCAGCGATATTCTCGGCGCCTGCGGCAATGAGTTCATTGGTCCTGGCTGTCATTTCAGACTTGTCATAAGAGAAATCCACCAGAGAATATTCTCCGAAATATTTTCTTGCCAGATCACCCACCAGATTGCCGTTTTCCATGACCGTTTCCGAAAGCAGGTTCTCACCCACCTCCGGCTTATAATGGTCCAGCCAAAGGATCTTAGGGCACTGGAGCCCCTTGCAGTATTTGGTTTTGCTGAGCTCTGTGATGTCAGACATACCATTACCTCCTCTATAAATTCACGTTAAACGATTCACATTGCTTTGACTCAATTATATCATTTCAGGGCTTTTCTGTCAACTGCACGAATGCTGTTGACAAGGCCGTGCTTTTATGATAAAATACATACTTGGACCTACCATTTCCTAAATCAAGGACGTGACACCGTGACTAAGAAATATGATAAAAAAGCCCTGCTGTTCTGCGGGCTTTTGATGCTTATAACCGCTGCCTCCGATGCGCTGAGGGGAGTGTTCCTGCCGGAGTTCAGGCAGGCATTTTCTCTGAGCGAGCCTCAGGCCGGCAGGATAATCATGATAAGCTATGTGGGGAACCTTCTGTTCCTCTCTGTGGGGGGCAGGCTCTCTGACAGGCTGCCGAGGAAGCGCTTTATCGGGGGAGTGCTTCTGCTTTGGGCTGCTGCCCTCGCTGTATACACCTTTACAGAAAGCTACACTCTCCTGCTGGTGTCTATGATCTTTTCCATGGGCGGCTCTACCATGCTTTCCACCTCTGTGAATATGATAACCCCTCTGCTGTTTGTCTCCCCTGCAATGCTTGTAAGCATCTTTAACTTTATTCAGGGCATAGGCATAACCGCCTCCCAGAATGTCATAGGCCGCTGGTCCGACAGCCTGACCGCCTGGCACGCTGCCAACGCAGGGCTTCTGCTGCTGGCGGCAGTGTGCTTTGTGATACTCATGACCATGAAGCTCCCGGACCCGGAGCCCGGCGCAGGCAGCTCAGCAGGGCTTGCGGCAATACTCAAAAAACCTGCCAGCTTTTTCCTTATTATAATATGCGGCTGCTACTTTGTGGCAGAGCACGGGCTTATGAACTGGCTGACCTCCTACGGCAGCGAGCACCTTGGCTTTACTGTGCAGCGCTCGGCCTTTTACCTTTCGCTGTTCTTCGGGGGAATAACCGTAGGGCGGCTGGTATTTGCTCCGTTTATCGAAAGGATAGGAGTGTTCAGAAGCCTGCTGATCTGGTCCGCAGCGGGAACTGTGATCTACATAGCGGGCATGGCTCTGGGAAAGAACGGTATGCTGCTGTTCGGAGCCTCCGGTCTGGCGCTTTCTATCATCTACCCCATGCTGGTAATGCTTATCGGGAAATTCTTTGACCCTTCCATTGCCGGCTCTGCCACCGGGCTTATCCTCAGTATAGCCACCCTCTTTGACATAGCCTTCAATGCTTTCTTCGGAGACCTTGTCAGCAGTCTCGGCTATGCCAGGGCTATGACAGTGCTGCCGGCAGCGGCGGGAGTGTTCTGTGCTATGCTGTTTGCGCTGAAGCTCTGCGTGAAGCGCTCCCGTGAGATAAGATAAAA
>CADBTF010000166.1 GCA_902797485.1 uncultured Ruminococcus sp.
AAACCTTGTGATACAGTGCAGCAGGGAGGTCTTTGATATGCTTTCAGCTTATATGGCTCTCATCGACGATGCCGGGCAGCGTGCGCAGTTTGAGCGGTTTTATTATGACAGCCGCAATGCCGCCATGAGGATCGCCCTTGCTGTGCTGCACAACAGCTCTTTAGCTGAGGAGGCTGTCAGCGAAAGCTTTATGAAGCTTGCCAAATGTTTTCAAAATGTTCACAATTTAAGTTCTCACGATCTGGAGTCTTATTTTGTTATTATAGTCAGGAACACCTCTATCAATATGCTCAGAACAGAAACACGCATTGATGAGGTGAGATTTGATGATGCCTTAGACTATAATGACCTGCCTGACGCAGATGCCCAAAGGCTCAACGAGTGTGTTGCTCTCCTGCCGGAAAACGATCAGGAGCTGCTCTTTATGCGGTTTACGCTCTGCCTTGGCTATCGTGAGATCGCACAGGCATTGAGCATCAGTGAGGAAGCCGCAAGGCAGCGGGTGCGTTATGTCAAGGGCAAGCTAAAAAGGCTTTTAGAGGAGAAGGAGCATGAATGACAAAAGGCTTGCAGCAGCCCTGAGAGAGGGCTATCAGCCCAAGCTGGATAGCCTGTTTGACCTGCGGGGGGAGGACGTTGAGTTTTCCGAGAGCTTTGAAAACAAAATGCGGGAGCTCTATGCTCCCAAAAGAAAGGCTGCTCTGAAACGCCGTTTAAAGATAGGGCTTTTGATCGCAGCAATTTTTGCGGCAGGGCTGATCGTGGGAATGTCCAGAAGGCTTGTGTGGTATTACGATTCCCAGGAGGCCGAGGGCGGCAGTTATGTGACCTTTGACCTATCCACAGCTTCGAGCCCAAAAAAGAAAATGTATGAGTTTTATTCTATCGCTGATTCTGTGTCCGGCTGCAGCTTCATGGACCAAGGTACAAGCTTCTCCGCAGCTCATGAGATCTTTGCCTTTGACGATGAAAGCAAATATATCTATTTCGGGCAGTTCCTTCCGTCCACCTACAAGGACGTTTTTTTCAGCGACCGTGACAGGTGGGATATGATGCTTGATGACAGCGGAGTGCAGTATTACATCAATGAGTTTGACGGCTCCCGCAGCAGTATTTTGTGGTACTACGACGGCTATGTGTTCCTGCTTACAAGCAGTATGAACAAAGATGACGCCTTAAAGCTGTGCAGATCGCTGAAAATCAGAGAAAAGAATAAAGCGTTTCTCACGGAATGAGTTTTTTGATTGTTCTTATAGGTGCAGGAGTTCAAGCCTGCACCTATTTTTGCTGTAAAGGAGACAAGCTTATGAGAAAGATAGTTTTACTGCTGGCGTCAGCGCTTTTGCTGACCGCCTGCGCCGATACTCCGGAGAACATTCTGGAAAGTCAAAGCAGCAGCACCGCCGCTGTTGACGAACCAACTGACAGCCAGCCGGAGGCATCACCTCAAACCAAGACCTACGAAAACCTGACATTCGCAGATACCTTCACCGTCAACGCACCGGACCTTACTGAGGTGGGTGTCTATGAAGCCCAAAGGCGCTCCGACCTTGCTGCCCACAAGGAGGAGATATTTAAAGCCTGGGCAGGGGAGAGCTATGATGCAAGCTGCATTTCAGAGGAGACTATACCCGGCACTGACGGACAGACTGCATACCACTACACTCAGAACGGTTATGTTGTCCACCTGTTCAACAGCAGCTTTATAGGCATAGAAAACCTTGAAGACAAAGCATTTGGTATGATCTATGGCAGCGATGACGAGCTGCTTGAGCAGTATGAGGTGACTGATGCCTTTAAGGATAAAACAGTTTCGCTTGCCAAGGGAGAAGCAACAGTTAGTGAGCTTAATCAGGTGACGGAGAATTTTTTGGAGAAGCTTAAAGGCCTCGGCTTTGAGTTTGAGCCTTTTACTGTCAGCACTCTCCGGGGAAAGGAACGGGAGCACACCGCAGCAGTCATGACCCTGAGAAGTAATTTTAAGGGCCTGCCTGTGTTTAATATGTGCTTTGCCCCCGACGACGATAATGATGATGATCTGAGCTTTGTCCTTCAATACAGCGAAGCCTTTACCTTCGCTTCGACGGACCGTATCAGCTTTGCTTCTCTCCCTGCGCCGTATGCTGAAACAAAGGAGATAAAGAAGCTTGATAAGCTGCTGACCCCTGATGAAGCCATTGATGCAGCTGCCGGTCAGCTTGCAAAGTATATGAAGCTAACGGCTCTGCGCCTTGACCTTGTGTATGTGCCGGTTTCGCAGTCCGGTGATGAAGCAGGGGAGAGTGTCATAATGACACCCTACTGGCAATTGGATTTTGGCCTGAAACCCATGGCAGAACACTACGCCCTGATAAATGCAGAAACAGGAAAGGTGAGCTACGTTGAACCAAATTGAAATAAAGCACATTCTGCTTAAAGCAAAGATCATTTCTTGTGAAAATGGTATACTGACCTATGAGCGTGACGGCAAAAGAAACAGCGGTAAAAACTACACCTCAGATTTTGCAGTGTTCCACACTGACCCCGCCGAGTTCAATACCAGCCCAAAGCCCTTTGAGGAGCTTGCTTATTCGATCGTAAACAAGAATTATACGACCCTCTACGACTACACCCTGATCTCCCAATTGTAAAAATTTAGCAGCTGCCGTTTCAGCTATTGCAAAGCGGGCTAAAAAATGCTATAATATAAGCGGCGAATAAATAAATCAAAGGAGGTCGATCATGGATAATTTTAATTTCTACAGCCCCACAGAATTTGTGTTCGGCAAGGGCAGAGAGGACGAGTGCGGTGAGTACGTCAGAAAATACGGCGGCAGCAGAGTGCTCATTCACTACGGCGGAGGTTCAGCAGTCAGGTCCGGACTGCTGGGCAGAGTTGAGCAGTCACTTGCAAAGAACGGCATTTATTATTGTGAGCTTGGAGGTGTTCAGCCAAATCCAAGGGATACCCTTGTTTATCAGGGCATAGACCTTTGCCGCAAGGAGCAGGTAGATCTTATTCTGGCTGTAGGCGGCGGCTCTGTTATCGACTCTGCCAAGGCCATTGCAGCCGGCACCCTCTATGACGGTGATTTCTGGGATTTCTACAGCGGGAAGCATATCGAGAAGGCGCTGCCCATAGGCGTTGTCCTTACCATTGCCGCCGCCGGAAGTGAGGGCTCCGGTGATTCTGTTATAACTAAAGAAGATGGTCTTTTAAAGCGTGGCACCGGTTCAGACGCCCTGCGTTCCAAGTTTTCTATTCTTGACCCGGAACTGACCCAGACGCTTCCGCCCTATCAGACGGCCTGCGGCGCCACCGATATTATGGCTCATGTATTTGAACGCTATTTCACCAACACCCGTGAGGTGGAAATAACCGACAGGCTTTGTGAGGCAGTGCTTATAACTATGGTGAAGGAGACTCCGAGGGTCATTGCTGACCCGAACAACTACGAGGCCAGAGCTAACATCATGTGGGCCGGAATGGTGGCACATAACGGCATTGTAGGTGTCGGAAGAAGTCAGGACTGGAACAGCCACGGCCTGGAGCATGAGCTGTCTGCCCTCTATGACTGCGCTCACGGCGCCGGGCTTGCAGTAATTATGCCCGCATGGATGGAATTTGTTTACAAGCATGATGTGATGCGCTTCTGTGAAATGGCGGTAAGAGTATTCGGCTGCCAGATGAACTTTGAAGATCCGGAGACCACAGCCCTTGAGGGTATACACCGTTTCAGAAGCTTTCTGCACAGCATTGGTATGCCTATCAATTTTGCAGAGCTCGGTGCCAGACCGGAGGATATTCCTGTTATGGTGGAGAAGCTGGGCCTTGGTGACGGAAAGACCTGGGGGTTTGTCCGCCTGTCTGCGGAGGACGTGGCTGAGATCTACCGGATAGCAGTTGATGCCACACTTTAAATAGCATTTTAAACAGCCGGAGATCTGCTTCGGCTGTTTTCTCATCGTATTTTATTTAGTGCACGGATACTTGACAAAATAGTGTATTTATGGTATAATCAGTCTGCGATAACGTTATCGTGAATTTTTTGTTAACGTTTCTGGAGGTAAGTAAAATGGAAAGTAAAAAAGGACGTCTGATCAGTATCGTTCTTGCAGCAGCACTGTCCATGTCTCTTGCAGCTTGTGGAGATTCTGACAGCAGCAAGAAGGATAAGGCAGACACCGGCAGCGCTGCTGCTGAGGGAGCATCTTCTGCCGAAGAGCAGGAGGAGAAGGAATCAAAGGCTGAGGAAGACACAACCACCACTGCTGCTGAGGAAAGCAAGGCCGAGGAAGAAGTCACAGCGGCAACAAAGCCTGTTGCTGAGGTGCTGGCTGAGATCCCTGTGCCGGAGGTAAAGAGCGCTGAGCTTAAAGAGGTCGGCAAGCTGAAAAAGGGCGATGCTGAATTCTATGACTGTTTCCTTTACAAGGAAGAGAGCGAGGAAAAGGATATCTGCCTTGATTATCTCGGAAAGCCCCTTGCAGACGGCAAAGCTTATTATGTAAACCAGCTTGGAAAAAGCCCCTTCTATCAGCTTTATATTGAGCAGACCGGTGATATTGAGTATTCCGCTCTTATGGACGCCGAGGGCAATATCCTTATTGATCTTGACCAGAAGGCAGGCACCTATGAGGAACTCAATGACCGCTTCGTTAAGGTATATTTCCCGGAGGCTGTTACCACAGATAAGTCAAAGGCTATCTACTATTCCACAAGCAGACAGTTCAGCACCGACGTCAAGGACGACGATGTGATGTATACCGGCACTGTTAAGCTCTATGATGCCAAGGAGAAGAGATTCTTAGAGAACACTGCACAGCCTATTGACCCTCATTACACTATCTCTGACGAATTCGTTACCTTCTATGACAGTGACAGCAATCAGGTCATTGTTACCACTGACGATAAGAAGCTTGACATTGGCAGCGCATCTGTTACCGGTAATTTCATTACCGAGTATAAGGACGGCAAGACAGAGGTCCGTGACAAGGATAACAATGTTCTGTTCACTACCAAGTATACTATAAGCACCTTGACCGACACCAGCGATTTCTACAGCATATACGACAGTGAAACAGGTCTCCGCGGTATCATGCACAAGAGCGGCACTGTGATCGTTGAGCCTAAGTATAAATCCGTTGATTACCTGTGCGATGGTTATTTCACCTACTATACTGATGATTCCAGCAAGCAGGGCCTTTTGAAGGCTGACGGTACAGAGGTCACCAAGGAAGAATACAAGTATCTGATGTATTTCAATACTCCCGGCTTCATCAGCGCAGGCAAGCAGGACGGCAAGTATGATATGATCGACACCGAGGGCAATGCTGTAGTCAAGGATCAGGAGTACGGCTTCAGCGAGGGCGGCTATGTCAAGGACGGCGACAAGTATGCTTTCTTTGTCATCAACAAGAAGGATCTTGCTCTGAAGCTTGATTCCTCCGGCAGCTACCTTGGCAATTTCCTGCTCTACAGCAACAAGGATAACGCTATCTATGATCTTGTTACCGGAGATAAGATACTCGAAGGCTTTGACAAGGCTTACAATGCCTATGGCTACATCTATGTTATCACCGGCGATGACATCACGATCTACAAGGCGGAATAATTATCCTCTGCTCTGATCGGAAACAAAAAAATCACGCTCTCTCCGATACCCGGAAGAGAGCGTGTTCTTTTATGTTTTTATTTCCTGCGCTTTGGCTTGCTGTTCTCTCTGTCCATGAGATAGAAGAACACCGCTGCGGCAACTGTTCCTGCTGCGCAAAGCACCGCAGCAATAGGGAAGTGAGGCTCCGGCTCCTGATATGAGGTGCCCTCAGCCGCTGCACTTTCATTGGTGATGCTTTCGTTGATTATGTATTTCTGAGGCGGTGTTGCCTGCTCTGTGATCTCATTCTCAGAGGAGCTTTCTTCCTTTGGAAGGATAAGAGTTCCGTCATCAGCTACGCTGCCCCCTCTGCGCAGACAGTCTGCGATCATATTGACTGTTATATCCTTGCCGACGCCCTTGCAGTAGGCTCTCAGCACCTCATCAGTGCCAACGTATATCCGCTTGATGACCGGCTGGCTTGCGATAGGGTCAACAGTGGGGTTCACAGCAGTGATAGTGTAAATGCCCTCCTGTTCAAAGACCTCGCCGTCTATAGGTGCTCTGTCAAAGATATGAGTTTCGGTATAGCCGTTTTCCTTTTCGACCCATTGTGACAGGCTGATCTTCATTCTCAGATATTCTGATACTGAGCTGTCAAGTCTGAATCCGTTTTCGGTGGAAACTGCATTGTCAAGGCTTTCGCCTGACTGTGAATCCAGCAGCCAAATCCCGCAGCCGCTGTTTCTGACCTTGAAGCTGAAATACATTTTGTAGTCGTACTGGTCGTCGTAGAAAAATCCATTTTCGTTGATCCTGTAATCAAGAGCACATTCGTAGTCTCCCTCGTCAAATTCGTAGACGGGAGACTCACCGCCGGAAAAGGCAGCATTGCTCAGAAAGTCCGGGATAACCACAGGGTCCTCCAGGGCGCCGCTGCTGTTCGTGCGCCTGATGATAAGTGCGCCCTTTCCGAAGGCTTGTCCGCTTTGCTTAAAATAGTTGTCAATGCCGAGACTGTCGCTTATTATGCTCAGGTCTCTGTCACCGCCAAGAGCATTAAGATCCTTTTGAAGAAGCTCAAAGTTAAGAGTGACCTTTTGGTCTGGGAGCTTTACAAGTGTGTTATCGCTTTGCTGCTCGGCATAGCCGTCAAGAGAGAAGCGGCCTATTTCAAAGCCGTAATGGACATTGCCTGCTGTTATAGCCTGTGAGCCGGTATACCCGTTATTATAGCCTGCGAAAACCGTCTCACCGACATAGAGCTTGTCCGGGTCCTTTTCCGGAACATCTGCCGGAATAGCAGTTCCGCTGCTCTTGGCATAGAACTCATAAACCTCTGCTACCCGCTTTCTGTCCTTATCAGAAATATCAAAGAACCAGAAGAAGTTCTCGTCAAGCTGTTCCTCCAGCTGATATGCCACGATAACTCTGAAATAGCAGCCGCCCAGCAGCTGTGAACTGTTGGCAGTGTAGCTGACAGAGCCGTATCCGCCGCTGGCTGAACGCATAATGTCAGTGTGGGCTTCCGCAACAGACCAGCACTGCCTGTCAGGAGAGGTCTCGATCATTACAGCACCGCTTCTGACCTGGCTGTTGAGCTTCATGCCGTCGATCTCCGTGGCGCTGTCCTCAACGATATGCCAGTTGAATTTTCCCTCCCGGTAGAGCGAATCGTTGAAATCATAGGTGAAGGTCAGGCTGTCTGCCCCGTTGACCTCAAAGGCTGCCACATTATCAGAGGTAGCGCTGCCGGTGGTGTCTCCCTCAACAGAGAGCTTGCCAAGAGTTTCCAGCTCGGTGGTGCGGTCCATATAGTAAAACGAGGAGACCTTAAAGCTTCTGCTGGCGTCATACTCATAAACCTTACCGGAGAGGTAGATCTCGTTCTTCTCTGCACTGGCGGAAAGCGGCGCTTGAGCTGTGATAAGTGCCGCAGCGCCCAAGGCTGATATGATTCTTTTAAGTAGCCTCATAAGGCATTTCCCCTTTCAATAGTTCTTACGTTCATTATATATAGTATTCCCCTAAAAGTCAACAGCGGTGTTTTAATTGTAACAGTTTATTTTAAAATGTAACCGTGCTGTGCCGGTTTTGAAAGCGACTGGTTACAATTCTGCTTAATATAGCTCATATGAAACGGCGCTTCCATTATTTTGTCATATATCAGGAAACAGAAAACAAATTGACATAACTCAATAATAGTGGTATAATTATGTTTATAGAATAACTATCGTTGCGGCAAGTATATTTACTTGCCGGAGTATAGGAGAGGTGCTATGAAAAAATTGATTGCCGCTGCAATGACGGCGGGTGTAGTCTTAAATAGCTTTACAGTATCAGCTGCCACGCCCACATTCACAGTTTCCCAGGCTGATGCAAAGCCTGGTGATGAGGTCAGCATCACAATTGATGCCTCTGACAACCCGGGTATCATATCCTTTAGGATAGCTGTAGATTACGATAACAGTGATCTGAGTGTTGTCAGGTCGAGAGGCAAAGTGTTTAAAGATGTCAGCTTTGGCTCTGAAAGCTCTGTTCCATACAGCTTTCTTTGGGCAGATGCTATGAAAGGAAACTACACCACCAACGGAACTATAGCAGAGATAGTTTTTAAGGTGAGCGAGCAAGCCTCGGAAGGGCAGCACCCGATCACAATTTCTTATCTTGAGGACGACGTGTTGAATAGCAAATTTGAGCAAGTACATTTTGAGATCGTAAACGGCGGCATCAATGTTATTGGCGGAGAGAAAATAACCTCCGGCCCAGATGACAGTTCAAAAAAATCAGATAGCTCTAAGGCAGCAGACAGCTCCCCAAAACCAGTGGGGCCGCCCTCAAGGACAGATCTTAATTCCAGTGCAGCAGATAGATCCAGCTCTTCTACTGATGACCACGAAAGATCAACTGACAGTGCGGAGGATATAACTCAGAGCAGCTCCTCAGATCATTCCGAGGCAGCTTCAAATGAGAGCGATCCGTCAAGTGATGAGGCTTCACACGTTGAGTCTGCTGCCGAGGCCGGCGCTGCTTCATCTGCGGCCGAAACCTCTGAATCGAAGGAGAAGAGCTCTGTCAAGTTTGAAAGCGATACAGCGAATCCAGACGGCAGTTCTGTAAAGCCTGACAGCTTTTCAGGCGAAAACAGCCTTTCAAGCGCAGAAAACCCCTCAAGTGAGTCAGTCAGTCCATCTGATGAGGAAAAGTCTTCCGCTTTGCCCGTTATCATAGGGGTGCTCTCAGCGGCAATTATCGGCACTGCTGCTGTAGTAATAATAAGGAAGAAACGCACCTAAAAATGTGCAATTGTCCGCCCG
>CADBTF010000167.1 GCA_902797485.1 uncultured Ruminococcus sp.
TCCGCATAGACCGGCACTGAGGTCCAGGGCTCCAAGCACACAAAGCTTGCCCTGTCGTCCCCGGTGGGGGACCATACGGATATGCACTTGCAGCTGTCATTCCAGCTCAGGGTGACACCTCTGCTGCCTTTGTCGCTTTTAAGGGTCACACTGCCGGAGGCAGGAGAGTCCTTCATGATGACGTCGTTGTCAAAGAGCGGGCGGCTCATATCCAGCCGGCGGCTGTTTTCAAGGATAGTTCTTGTGCCGTTCCAGACCTGAATGATAGTCTCCGGCTTATCGTATTCAACATAGTAATCGTCAAAGGTGAGACCTTCCTCTAAGGGGCAGTTGAAGGCCGGGTGCCCGCCGATGTAGAAGAACATATCCTCCCTGCCGGTGTTGGTGACGGTATTGGCGGCTGTAAACGTCTGCTTATCCTGCTTGTCAAGGCTGTAGCTCACCAGCAGCCTGAAATCATAGGGATAGACCTCTTTGGTCTTTTCGGAGGAGGTCAGCACAAAGCTGATGCTGTCCTCACCGGCAGAGGCAAGCTCAAACCGGCTGTCTCTGGCAAAGCCGTGGTTAGCGGGCATTGTGTACTCCCTGCCGCCGGCCTTGTATTTCTTATCCTTCGGTGAGCAGATGAAGGGGAACAGCACCGGCGCATAGCGCTTCCAAGCGTCGCCGCACTGCCAGAGATACTCCCTCTCTCCCAGCCTGACCGAATGAAGCTCTGCTCCGGCGGTATCTGCCGAAACTGAGAGCAAGCCGTTTGAAATAGTTTTTAACATAACTGCACCGTCCCTTGCATATAAAAATCAAGAGGCAAGAGGCATTCTGACCCTCTCACCTCTGTTAATTTATTCCTCGTCTTTTTTCTTAGGCAGCTGCTGCGGAGTCTCGCCGTAGCTGTAGCCATAGCCGTAACCATATCCGTAGCCGTATCTGGAATAGCCGTATTTCTTGTAGTTGTAATAGCCCTTCTTGTAGCCGGTCTTGCCAATGGTCTTGACCTGGCCCATAACTGCTCCCAACACATAGCCGTCTGCAAATTTGATGGCATTGAGCGCCTCGGAAAAGGCATCGTAAGTGGTATCACCCTGCTTGCAGACAAGGCATACACCAGCGATAAAGGGCAGCAGATTCAGCGTATCTGAAACTATGTTGATAGGCGGAGTATCAATGATAATGAAATCGTAATATTCCGAAAGCTTGTCCAGCAGCACCCTCATGTTCTCACTGCCCAGCATCTCCGAAGGGTTCGGAGGAATGGGGCCGCTTGTGATAACGTCCAGCCCGTCAGCTACCTGAGAATTGAGCACCTCTCTGAAGGAATCTATACCGCTGAGCAGAGTAGAAAGGCCCAGCTTGTTTTGCAGGTTGAAGGTCCTGTGAGCAACCGGCTTACGAAGGTCTGCGTCAATAAAGAGCACCTTAGCATCAGTCTGGGCAAAGGTCAGCGCAAGGTTTGCGGAGATAGTGGATTTACCCTCTGAGGGCATCGCTGATGAGACAGCGAATATCTTGCTTTTTCTTGTGGAAAGGGCAAAGGTGATATTTGTTCTCAATGCCTTGAATGCCTCGGTGACTGCAAAGGGCAGATCCTTGTCCAGCAGGGTGGTACGCTTAGTCTTTGTAGAATCCGATTTTGCAAGCTTCTTCTTAATACTCATATTTGGAAGCCTCCTTATCGTTCATTTCCAGGTCAGGTATCTCACCGAGCACAGGGATATCGAATCTGTTCTTGATATCGTCGGCAGTGTTGATGCGGTTATCAAACAGCTTGATGATGATAACAACAGCTGCTGCCAATACAAAGCCTATCAGCGCACCGATTATAGTGTAGCGCTTGACATTCGGGCCGGAGGCAGAAGTCGGAACTTTAGCCGAACCGATAGACTCAACGGAACCTGCCTTTGCAACCTGTGTCAGCAGATCCTTTGCGTATGTGGCGATGTCGTTGCAGATATCTGCGGAAAGCTGCGGATCTCTTGTGGTGGCGCTTATTGAAATGACCTCAGTGTTGTTTACCGTTGAAGCAGTAACAAGAGATCTGATCTGAGAAGCAGGAATGTACTCCTTGCCGTTATCGTCCTTTTTGATAGTGAAGAAGGAACTCATCTGGTCAGAACCGTAGGCGGTCAGAAGCATTTCTGAGACCTTGTCGTAAACCACATCGTCATCAAGGATAACGATATAAGTGGAAGCGAGGCTCTTGGCCGCCGAAAGGTCAGATGCGGTGGCAACATCGACTTTTTGTTCTGAGGAGTTCTTTACATAGATCGAAACACTTGATTTGTAAAGCAGCGGGAGCCAGAATTTTGAGTATGCAAAAAGTATGGCTCCGCCAAGTATTGTCAGCAGAAGTATAAATTTGATCTTAGATAAAAGCAAGAAGAATATTTCGGCAAGATTGATTTCTTGTTCTCGGTTTTCCATTTGATCTACCCTTTCAGCAAATTATTAGGTGCGAAAAAACATTCCACTCATTATTATATACTATTTTTGTGTTTATGTCAATGCCAATTCATGACAATCGTCAAATAAAATCTACCAAAAATCAAGATTGTAAAATGTAACTTTTTGAAAGAATTGATAAAGAGGGTAAAAAAGCCGTCAAATCACGTTTTTAAAAGGGTTAGAGCGTTTTTGAAGAATATCTTTTCCTTTTCGTCATCAGTCAGGGGAAGGGAATCAAGCTTTTGGAACATTCTGTCCGGGCTCTCCCAGGGGCAGTCGCTGGCAAACAGGATCCTGTCGGCACCGTGCCTGCGTATCATCTTTGTAAAAAGCTCGTCAGGGGTGTAATAGGAGTAGGCGGTGTCAAGATACACCTCTCCCCCAAGTCCGCAGATATGCTCCAATGCCTGCTCCCAATACTCGTTCCCGCCCATGTGGGCCAGTATCACTCTCAGGCGGGGGTGGCGTTTCAGCATTTCGGCGCAGGGCTCCGGCATACAGTAGGTCAGCTCCGGGGAGATCGGGTCAAGGCCCGCGTGTATGGTCACAGGAAGCCCCAGCTCCTCCATAGCAGAGAGCATAGGGTCAAGGCGGCGCTCATGAATAAAGAAGCCCTGATATTCCGGGTGCAGCTTGATGCCGTGCAGCCCAAGCTGCCTGATGCGCTCCAGCTCCTCGAACATATCCTCTGCGTCCGGGTGGACCGAGCCGAAGGATATGACCCTATCGCTGTTGACCTCAGCGGCCCAGTTGTTTACGACCGTCTGCTGGGAGGGCTTTGTGGCGATAGGCAGCAGCACTGCTTTGTCAACGCCGCATTTATCAAAGAGCTCCATTGCCCCGGAGAGGGTGCCGTCGGTGAGAGGCTCCACTCCGCAGGTGGCGCTGAGCTTGCTCATAGCCTTGGCAGCTATTTTTTCAGAGAAAGCGTGAAAGTGAAAATCAATTAACATATATGACCTCCGTTCTGTGCATATTATAATTTTAACACATTTTCCAAAAAAATGCAATAGCCCCGCCGCAGGAAAATACCTGTGCAGCGGGGCTCATATTATCATGCCTGTCAGGACCTCATGCTTGAGGTTATCGGTATCAGCCGCTTGGCTAAAAAGGCTGCGCCTATGCACTTTAGAATATCGCCGGGTATGCAGGGGAAGAAGCAGGCTGCAAACAGCGCCTTGACGCTCATGCCGTCGCCCTCTACCCATATATTCTTAGCCATAAAGAAATAGACCATGCCTATCACATAGATGATCGCCAGACCGGCGAAATTAGCTGTCAGCAGCCGTTTCATTGAGGGGGAGCGGTCTCTGCCGGCGATCACGCCGGTGACGTAGGCTCCGATTATAAAAGCCAGCAGATAGCCGAAGCTGGGCTTTAAAACATAAGAGAAGCCGCCGCCCTCAGTGAATACCGGCACCCCGATCAGCCCCAGCAGCACATAGCAGCCTACGCTGGCAGCTCCCAGCTTTCCTCCCAGCAGCAGCCCTGCCAGCATGGTGAAGAAGCTTTGCAGCGTTATGGGCAGATAGGGAATGGGTATCTTCAAAAAGGCCCCCACTGCCGAAAGAGCCGCAAACATGGCGCAGAGGCAGAGTGTAATTATCTTCTTTCGGTTGATGCTTACCTGTGATGTCATATGTCAAGTCTCCTTATAGTTATTTCTCCGCTGGATACCGCCTGCTCGCTGCCGTCCTCACGGCGCACCAGCAGGGCGTAGCTGTCGTCAACTCCCAGCAGGGTGCAGGGGTATTCTGTTCTTCCGCTTATCACTCTTATAGCCTCACCTTTCCACATCAGGCGTGAGCGGTAGTCATTGAGCATATCCTCCGAGAAGAGGTCGCCGCAGCAGTTGAGCAGCTCTGAAATGACCTCCGCTGCCAGACGGTTCCGCAGGTCCTCCTGCCTTTCCTCAAGCACTGCTCCGGCAATGCCTTTAAGCTCCTCAGAGAAGCCGCCCTCCGGCTCATAGACGTTTATGCCTATACCTACCACTGCGTAGTCAAGGCCGCCGCTTTCCAGAGAGAAAGCAGCCTCTGTCAGTATACCGCAGACCTTCAAGCCCCGCAGATAGACGTCGTTGACCCATTTGATCTGAGGGCTTTGGCCGGTGCATTTGAAGATCGCCCTTGCCACAGCCACAGCCGCTGCGGTGGTTATCCTTACAGAGTCCGCCGCATGAGTGTCGGGGCGAAGCAGCAGGCTCAGATAGAGGCCGGTGTTTGAGGGGGAGAAGAAGCTTCTTCCAAGCCGGCCCTTTCCGCCGGTCTGCATGGCGGAGATCACAGCTGTACCCTCCGGGGCTCCGGCTCTTGCCATATCCCGGAGGACGTTGTTGGTAGAATCGACTGACTGCCGGACGTCTATCACGGCCTCTTTGCCCTTGCCGGAGAGATATTTCTCCACCCCGGCAGTTGAGAGCACGTCAGTTTCCGGGGCAAGGCAGTAGCCCTTGCCGGAGGCGGCATCAATTGCATAGCCTTCGCTGCGCAGAGCTTTTACAGCCTTCCACACAGCCGCTCTTGAGCAGCCCAGCCGTTCTGCCAGCTCTTCGCCGGAGAGGGTCTCGTTCCTGTTATTTTCAAACAGCTCTATGAGCTTTTGCTTAACGTTCATTGTAAACCTCCAAACAGATTTTAGTTTACGGGCAAGATGAATTATATCACAGTTTCAGAAAAATGTCAAGTGCTGCCGGAACATAAATCACGGCTTTAACACGAGTTACGAAATTATGAACAATTCCATGCAGCTAAAGTTCTGTCAAGATATTTGTCATTAAGCAAACAAGCAA
>CADBTF010000168.1 GCA_902797485.1 uncultured Ruminococcus sp.
TCGAACCCACGACCTCCAGCGTGACAGGCTGGCGTTCTAACCAGCTGAACTACCCGGCCGAACATCGCAGAGGAAAATGTTGAAGGCACACAGGCCTTCAACACTTCTGCAATAATATGGTGGGAACTATAGGGCTCGAACCTATGACCCTCTGCTTGTAAGGCAGATGCTCTCCCAGCTGAGCTAAGCTCCCGTGTCGTGTGTTTCACAACATAAAATATTATACGCCATTTTTCTCCGTTTGTCAAGGGGTTTTTGCAAGAAAAATCACATTTATGCAAAATGTATATGCAGTGTCGTACAGCCTGAGTGATTGATAAGCACAATGCACAAAAATCAAGTGCTTTTCAGCGTCGCAAGGATTATCTGCGAGGGGTTGTGCAGCCTGAATTTGCCTAACCCGGCAGACACAACAAGCCGTGAATCACCGTTCAGATAAACGCCTTTGGAATATTTTGGAAACAGGCATCTCTCCGGCGAAAGCAGCCCGCCCACAAAAGGCAGCCTGATAACTCCCCCGTGAACGTGCCCCGAGAAAGCGACAGAAGCCCCCCATTCAGCATAAGCCTCAAAGGGCAGCGGGTCATGCACCAGCAGCAGCGTAACAGCACCGCTCTCCGGCTTGCCCACAAGCTCTCTCATTAGCTCCGGGGTGACAGCCGTGCGCCCCCTGAAACCCATTTTGCCTACACGGTAGTGGGTGCGGGGCAGAACAGCGCCTGTTACGTTTATATGCTCATTGCCTATCTCAAGCCTTTCTGTACGGTTGTTCATTACATGGACGCCCATTTCCCTCAGCTTTTCGCAAAGCACATGAGAGCGGTCCGGAGCGTCTGCTTCGTGGTTCCCGATAACATAGTAGACCTGCCCAAGCTTCATAAGCCTTTCCATAAGCAGAAGCTTTGGGTCAAGGTTCGTTTCGTGGCGGCTGAAAAGATCGCCGGTGAAAAAGACATAGTCCGGCTCTAAAAAGCTGCATGAGTTTATCAGGTTGTTAAAGCCGTCGCCGTAGCGCTTTGTGTGCAGGTCAGATAGGTGGAGTATCCTCTTTCCGTCAAAGGCCGGCGGCAGCCCCGGAACTGTGACATCGTATTCGTTGGTGGTGAGCCAGCGGTTCTGGACAAGTGTCCAGCCCGCCGCAAAGGATAATGCAAGCCCGAACCCAAGCTTTGCCGGAATGTTCATGTAGTGTGCTCCAATCTATTGGTGGGTATGATCTTTTTCTGTAGACGCTGTCAAACAAGAGGTGCAGCTGTAGTCGCAGCAGTTGTTGTGGTCGTTTCGGCAGTGCTGCTCTCAGCGGCTGATGTGGCAGCCGGAATGTCACTGTATGCAAGGCCAAGCTCGATCAGCATATCGTGCAGGTTCTGGATAGCGTTGGCTACAGCGTTGTCGTCGGTGATCTCTATTATAACAGTAGCCTTGTCATATACGCCGAATTCCTTTTTGAGCTCATCAAGGGTGCGCTCCGAGCCGTTGTAGATGTAAGCGCTTCCGGAGACCTTCAGGGATACCGGTGTCTTTGGCACCTCTGAGGATTCGTCAGCGGAAGATTCTTCTTCGGGGATAGTCCTTTCAATAGCTGACTCCTCACTGCCGGAATTGCTGTTGTCACTGTTGTTCTCGCCCTTGCCGTCAAACCAGCCCTGTCCAAAGCCGATACCGCCGATAAGCAGGCCTAAAAGCAGCAGTATCAGCAGGAACCAAAGCAGACCACGCTTCTTTTTCTTCTTTTCCTTTTTCCTCTCGTGCTCCTCCTGACGCTTCTGAGCAGGGTGGATATAATTCTTTTCACTCATTATTCTATACTCCTTTCGGAAATATTATACCTATCATTAACTGTAAGTGCGTCAGCTCTGACCGCTTGTGTTTATGTAAGCGAAATAGATGCCAGGGAAATCTCCCCGCAGGCTTTCCAGAGCCGACCTGACAGCGAGCACATCTCTGTAGAGTGCTGTGTTCCCGTCATAGATGAATGCAGCCAAGATGATGCCGTCCTTGTTGGGAAGCTGTTCAAGCACCTTCCTGATCTCCTTGCCTATGTCCAGATAGCTTGTCAGCGCAACAGATGAAAGCTGTTTCCCGGACCGTGCAAAGGAGAGCTCGTCCGCACCGTTGACATAGGTTATGCTTATGGAAAGCATCTCACCGTTCTGGAAGCCCTCAAGTGTTTTGACATATTCATCAAGCTTGTCAAGCTGCTCCCTTTGGTCGTTTATACGCTCGTTTATGTACTTTTCTGCGTCCTCATTCGCCTTGTCGATCATCTCCTGCGCCTGAGCATTGGCAGCCTGCACTTTTTCCTCGGCCTTCTGCTCTGCCTTGTCAGCCTTGTCGGAGGACACCATCATTACCCAGAAAAGCATTATAAGAATAACGTCCAGCAGGGAAGTCAGCTCAATGACGAGCCCCTTGTTCTTGCTCATACCTCCACGCCCCCATCAGTATTCATCGGGAGGGCTGAGCTCTCTGCCGGAATTCCTTTCAAGATAAAGCGCAACGGTCTTTTCGTTGTCCTCGATCTTAGAGCTTATAACACCGTCCAGCACCTTGAACACTATGGCAAAGATAAGCCCCCAGAAGGTGGAGGTGAGTGCGCCGTAGAAGCTGCCCTGTACATCAGACATATCCTGCACCAGCGAGAGCAGGGAGGATACAGTTCCGAGTATTCCCAGCAGCGGGAAGATACCCGTCAGGTTCACAAACACTGAGTAAAGCCTGCCCATTTTGTCTCTCATGCGCACAACGTCACTTTCCCGCAAACGGCTGAGCTCGTCTCTGGCCTCCTTCTGAGACTGCCTGCTGCCCGGCACAAAAACTGTCAGGTGCATTTTCCGGTAAAGCTCATTGGCAGACTGCTTTGTAAAATAATACAATATCCCGTTGACGATAGCCAGCAGAAAAATTATCAGATCGAACCCGAGCAGGTTCATAAATATAACTGAAAAAATACCTTTCATCAAGAACCGTCCTTTACAGCACCATATATATCTATATTGTACCACGATTCTTCAAATATTGCAAGCCCTTTTGTTTATTTTTCCAACAGCGGATCGGTCATCAATTTATTTTTTTCTGTTCCATTATTTTCCTCTTGACTTTATGAAATAATTGTGATATATTAAAGATGTATAAGTATGTTTTTTTCGTAA
>CADBTF010000169.1 GCA_902797485.1 uncultured Ruminococcus sp.
ATAGAGGTGTCCAGCAGATCGCTCCTTATTACCTGGGATACAACGTCGGCTACCTTGTCCTTGCCCTGAGCGTGGCCGATGGCCATGTGAGCGAAGCCGGCGTTCTTGATGATGGTAGTAATATCAGCAAAGTCAACGTTGATCTCATCATGTCTTGTGATTATCTCTGCAATAGAGATAACGTCGTCTTTAAGCACCTCATCAGCAAGAGCATAGCTCTGACGCATTGTAAGCTTCTGGCCGCTTGACAGCAGGTTCTGGTTAGGTATAACGATAAGAGCATCTACATGGGAAAGCATGGCAGCGATACCCTTCTCTGCCTTTTCCATTTTCTTGGCGCCCTCAAATTTGAAAGGCTTGGTAACAACAGCGATAGTAAGCTTGTCCATTTCCTGAGCGATCTGAGCAACAACAGGAGCTGCGCCTGTACCGGTGCCGCCGCCCATACCGGCGGTGATGAATACCATATCAGCGTCCTTGATGACCTCGGAGATCTCGTCCTTGCTCTCCTGAGCGGAGGCCTCGCCTATCTCTGGCTTAGCGCCTGCGCCAAGGCCGTGGGTGAGCTTTGCACCGATCTGTATCTTGCCGGTAGCCTTGGAATTTTTAAGAGCCTGAATATCGGTATTGATAGCGATATATTCAACGTTACCGGTAATACCCTGTGTAGCGATACAGTTAAGGGCATTTCCGCCGCCGCCGCCTACACCTATTACCTTGATCCTTGCTCCCTCTACGGGCGCTTCAACATACTCATAAGACATACGTTATTCCTCCTGTATTTTGATTTCATACCAAAATTTTTACATATTCATTCGCCCTTCAGCACGCATCGACGTCAGGAGGGCACAAATTGCACTTTATCATAGATACATAATTATTCTAACACAATTACCTCGAATTGTAAAGACAGTGGGCAAAAGCTGATGTAAATTTTCAGCAAATGAACAATTACAAGTCCTTGTTTTTGGATATATTGTATAATATTCACAACCCGCATTTTACTGTGCAGGGGTCTCTGTCACCTGCCAGCCGGTATAGCCGGAAGCTGTAGTCTGTGCAGGGGTATTCTCGGTTTGTTCCGGCTGTAAATTTTCAGCAGACTGGGTCGAAGCCTTTGTAGTAGTGGCTGCGCCCTTTGCAAATGCTGACACCCCGCTGACGGCATTATTATATCTTATAGTTCCCTCGAAGCCGGAATTGAGCTTTGTTTCAATCGTCTGCTTAATGCAGGTGAGCTTATATTCCAGATCAAGTGCGCTGCCGACTTGTATCTCTATCCTGTTGTCGTAAAGCAGCTTAATGTCTGTGCGCTCTGTAATATCCACCTCAACGATATTTTTGATACCGCTGGCAGCAATGGCATCAAACAGCTGCATAAGCACCTTAGCCTTCAAGGTGTCGTCCGATTCCAGCTGCTCCATAAGAACGTCCTTTTTAACAAGGTTGCCGGTCTCCTCGTCCACCTCAGTATCCTTTAGCTGGAAGCCCTTGACAAGAGGGAGCGCAGGGTCATGATAGGTGTTCATAGCCTCAACTATTTTTCCGGACTGAGCTATAACATAATATCTGCCGGCATATTCCACATCAGCAAGCTTCTGCTCCTCGGTGACTGAGATCTGCAGCGAATGAGGATATACCTTATTAACAGAAACGCTCTTTATATAAGGCAGGGTCTCTGTCAGCTGGTTTTCGATCTGGCTGGTATTTACTCTGATAAGATTAGCCCCCGCCTCTACTCCGCCTGCTGCAAACACCTGCTCATTAGAATAGAGTGTCAGCCCGCTGACCTCAACATCTTCAAGATTAAACAAAAAGCAAAGGCTTACAACAAGGCCAATGGCAGTAAAGACAGCTACTGCAACAGCGCAGTAGGTCATAAGATTGCTGCGCCTTTTCCGGCGGGCAAGCTTAGTCTTTCTGCCATTAATATATTTTACCTCATCATTGGCTTGACTTTTTACTATGTCCTTCATTTTCAAACTTTCCTTTGATTTATTCGCTCACTCTTATAATTGAGGCTCCCAACTGAGACAGCTGTTTTTCGATCTCCTCGTAGCCTCTGTCGATATACTTTACATCAAAGAGCTCCGTCCGGCCCTCGGCAGCAAGTGCAGCCACCACAAGTGCGGCACCTCCACGAAGATCGGGGGCATGGACCTTAGCGCCGTACAGTCTGCTGACTCCGTCAATAACTGCTGCTCTGCCGCTGGTTTTTATGTCAGCGCCCATTCTTGCCAGTTCATCAACATGGCGGAAACGGTTCTCAAAAATATTCTCTATGACTATGCTTGTGCCGTTAGCCAAAGAAAGCGCTGCCATTGTCATGGGCTGAGCATCTGTTGGGAAGCCCGGATAGGGCATAGTCCTGACAGTCTCCACCGAGCGCAGCTTCTTGCTGCGGGTAACAAAAAGTCTGTCGGAATAGGAATATATCCCGCAGCCCATTTGTTCAAACACCGGGATAACTGCTCCCACATCTTCGGCTCTTGCACCCTTCAGTGACACCTCTCCTCCGGTGATCGCTGCCGCAGCCATAAGTGTGCTTACAACTATCCTGTCCGGCATTACTTTGTACTCGCAGCCGTTCAGCTCTCTGACGCCCTCTATTATAATAGTATCACTTCCGGCGCCGGAGATCTCAGCGCCGCAAAGGTTCAGGAAGTTAGCCAGATCAACTATCTCCGGCTCTCGTGCGGCATTTCTGATGACTGTCTGACCTGTTGCGAGAGCGGCTGCTAAGATTATGTTTTCAGTTGCTCCCACCGAGGGGAAAGAAAGCACAAGCTCAGCTCCCTTTAATCCTCCGGGGCAGGTGCATCTGAGCATACCGTGCCTTTCAGTTATAACTGCACCCATTTGCCTTAACGCTGAAAGGTGCAGGTCGATAGGCCTCGGGCCAAGCTGACAGCCGCCGGGAAAAGACAGCTTGCACTCTCCTGTCCTGCCAAGCACTGCTCCGAGGAAAACTATAGAGGAGCGCATTTCACGCATAAGCTCATCAGGAACACAGCAGCCGCAGGGCGCCTCAGCCTTTATTATAATAGTATTGCCCTGAGCCTTGCACTCACAGCCAAGGCAGCCCAGTATCCTGCATGAGGCATAAACATCACTGAGCTTCGGGCAGCCGATCAGCACAGTCTCGCCCTTACACAGCAGCGAGGCTGCTAAAAGCGGCAGGGCGCTGTTTTTAGCTCCCTGGACCTCTATCTCACCGCTAAGGCGTTTCTCGCCGTCTATAACAAGCTTTTGCATAGCTCTCTCCCCTTTTATTCAGACATTAAGCTTATGCCTTATAATATGCTTGCTAAGGGAAAGAGGTGATAATTCCAGATCAAAGATGATACTCAAGAGCATCTGACACGAACACAAAGCCGGGGATCGCAGGTATCGGGATAGGGCCTGCTTTCTTCCAGAGGCTGTCGGTTTTAATCACAAGGCTGTTCATAGCCTCTGTCAGCTGCTCCTCTGTGAGCTCACTGATATTTACCAGGATCTCAACAGTTACAGCTTTTTTATTAAAAGGAGAGATCTCGATTTTCCCCTCCGGTATTCTTGCGGCAATAAACTTATCCTTATAGGTAGGGTCGCAGGTGAAGATGTTAAAGCCGTCCGCCTCGATCTTAAAGGGAGAGATATTTGTCATATTCACACCCACGGAGCACACTCTGTAATTTGATGCTCTTTCAGATGTCATGTTGTCGATATTATACACCGAGCACTCTGTCAGCAGGCTTTCCTTCAGCTTTGGGATACTCTGGGTCTCAAGAATATTGGTATTCACAATCCCGCCCTGATCTGTAGATGTGCTGATAGGAGGCACTATCAGGATAAACAGTACAACAATACAGACAACAACGATCACTATCCGCTTGAAAAGCCAGCTTGCAATATATCTTTTGCCCAGCTTGACATTTTTTACATTCTTGAACAGCTCTTCACGCTTTTTAGTTTCTTCTATATACTCATCGAGTTCGTCCTTCTCGGTCTTCTCCTCGGAGCGCTCCGGCACTTTTATAGGTGCTGCCTCGTTAAAATCAGCACGGACGGTGTTAGTGAAATCGTCAATGCCCTTTTCCTTATACACACGCCTGGAATTGACAAATCCGCCGTCGAGCTGATCGATCTTATCCTTATCGGGAAGACTTATCGGATCCATAGTATTTTTATTGCGTCCCATTTAGTTCTCCTTTATTATACTGGTACTGTATTTCTGTCTGATATGCTTTGCCGGACAGCACCGGCCGGTGGTCAGGTCACGCTTTCTATCAGAGGTTTTATAGTTTCATATATCCTGTCATTGGTATCATTGATATAAAGCGCAGCTGCATTAGCAGAAAGCTCCGCAAGGCGCTCCGGCTTTGAGGTAAGCTCTGCGACCTTATCAATAACAGTTGTCTCTGTCAGATCCTTTTCTTCAAATACGAATCCTGCGCCGGCATTCTGAAGCACCATACCGTTATGGTATTGATGATTCTCTGCCACCATTGGCGACGGGATAAGTATAGCTCCCCTGCCGACCGCTTCGATCTCAGTAAGGGTGCTGGCGCCGCAGCGAGTGATGACAAGGTCACAGGCAGCAAGGGCAAGAGGCATATTCACATACTCATTAACTATCAGGCAAGGATTATCCTTGACCTTTACACCAGCGTCCTCAAGGCGCTTTACATAGCCGGCATAGTCCTTATAGGTGCCGTAGGAATGAACATGGCAGATGTTTTTGCCGTTATCCTGCTCCCATTTCAAAAGCTTGGCAACGTTATCATTTATAGTTTTGGAGCCCAGACTGCCTCCGGCGGAAAGGATAACTATATCATCATCTGAGAAGCCAAGTTCCTTTCGGGCGTCACTTTTGGTTTTATGCTCAAAGGCCTTTCTTACCGGCAGCCCGGTAACTGAGACCTTATCCATTACGGATTCATCAAGATTTTTGGTGTGCTCAACTGTGAGCATGATCTTATCCACCTGCTTGCTCAGGAGCTTGGTAGTCATTCCGGCGAAGGCATTAGCCTCATGTATAGCAGTTTTGATGCCCATTTGTGCCGCTTTGCGGACAATAGGGCCTGAAACATAGCCGCCGGTGCCGATGACTAAGTCGGGTTTAAAATCGTTTATGATCTGCTTGGCACGCTTGCCTGAATGGACCAGGTAATGCACAGCCTTTATATTGCGCTTTATATTTTCGCCGCTTATCTTGCGCTGAATGCCCTCTATCCTGATAGGCTCAAAGCGGTAACCGGCCTGGGGGACGATCTTTGCTTCAAGCTTATCCGGATTTCCTGCAAAGCAGAATTCAGCATCAGGGTGATGCTCTTTTATTATCTCGGCTATAGCCATTGCAGGATTGATATGTCCGGCAGTGCCTCCGCCTGCAAGAAGAACTCTTAGCATAGCTGTTACTCCTTTATATATTTCATGGTGACCATAAGCAGATCAGCCGCTGTTATTTTTTAGTGTTTGAATTGCGGGAAATACTGAGAAGTATCCCCATTTCGGCCAACTGAATTATAAGCGCTGTGCCGCCGTAGCTGAAGAACGGCAGAGATATACCGGTATTCGGGAAGGCGTTGCTGGCAACTGCTATATTCAGAAGCGCCTGCACACCTATCTGAATGGTGATACCGGAAGCGAGCAGCATTCCAAATCGGTCCTTAGACTTGGTGGCGATATAGAAGCCACGAAGAATAAACATAACGAACAGCAGAATAACTGCAAGCGCCCCCACAAAGCCCAGCTCCTCGCAGACTACAGAGAAAACGAAGTCGTTCTGGGATTCCGGCAGGTAAAGATATTTCTGGCGGGATTCTCCGAAGCCGAGACCGAACATTCCTCCGGAGCCTATAGCGATAAGAGAATTGTAGGTCTGGAGCGTCTTATTGCTTGGGTCAGATAATGGGTCACGCCAGGACTGGATTCTGTCTGTAATGTAGCTGAAATCGCCGTCTACAAATATTTTGTAAAGCAGCATAAGTGCGCCGGCCAGCAGGCCAAGGCCGATAAAGATAAAGAAATGCTTTTTGGGCATACCGCTGACAAACATCATTGACACGCCGATTATAGCGATAAGCAATACTGCGGACATATGCCTTTGCAGCACCAGCACAAATGCAACGGCAAGCATGATTATCGCAAAGGGCAGTGTGGAATACTGCCACTTATTGAAGCTCTGGAAATTAGCCGACATGATATAGGCGAAAACCACTATCATTGCTACCTTCAATATCTCAGAGGGCTGCAATTGGAAGGAGCCCACATTCAGCCAGCGGGTAGCATCAGCGGTGGTGGAGCCTATAAACGAAGTGATGAACGTCAGGACATAGGACAGTATAAAGAATGAATAAGCAACGATAGTGCTTTGCAGGAAATGATAATCTACCAGTGAAATAAGTATCATTGCCACAAGCCCGATAGCGGCGGATTTTATCTGGCGCATAACATAGAAATATCCGTCGTTGCCGTCTGCCAGTGCCTTGGCATAGCTTGCGGAGAACATCATTACTATCCCGAACACAAGCAGCACCATAATAAGCAGGCAGAAGGGCTTATCAAGGTCGGTTTTGATAAAGTTAAGGTGAATTCCCTTTCTGGCCTGAGCTACCTTCTGCTTACCGGACGTTTCCTTGGCAGCAGTTTCATTTGCAGTAACATTATCCAAATTCCTTACCTCCTGTTCAGACCAACCATATAAAGCCCTGAGCATACAGTGCAAACACCATTGAAGCAGCTGCACCTATAATGCTCATGACCGAAAAAAGTGTAATTATCATATAATCAGAATGGCCACGCTGACGCCACAGCTGTGACAGCGGACGTTTTGGGTCTGCACCCTCCGGGCGCTTATGCTTATAGCGGATATAATGCAGGGCTGCGGCAAAAAAGTTTGCCAGCTGCGGAAGCGCAGCGATCACCAGCAGAAGCTCCAGCTTGGAGAGTATAACCGCTGCTGAAAAAGCTGCCCCTGCAAAATAAGCGCCGGACACACCGCTTATGAGCTTTGAGGGTGAAAGAGTCCAGATCAGCATTCCTATGCAGGCGGCCGCGGCAAAATTCGCCATTACAGAGCCCGCCCAAAGGTCACAGATCTCGCAGCTGATGCCGACAGCTATCAGCGAAAAAGCGCCGGAGGCTTCATTCAGCCCGCCGACCTGCTCCTTCTCCCGCCCGCCGAAGCAATAATAAAGCTTAAAAAGATCTATTGTCATGGTAACGGCTAAAGCAATCAGCGGATAATACAGCACACCGAACTCCATAAACCCCATGTTAAATGGGAGCAGCACCTCAGTTGACTTGCTGCCTTTAAGGTCAAGGGCCATTATCCACAGCAGACTTGCCGAAAAAATCACAAGCTGCTTCAGCACTGGGGGCAAGCCGGCAGGCCGGGCTTTATAGTCTTTGAGCCAGTCCTCAGCCAGACCCGCACATACTATTATTATAACATAAATTCCCGCGAAAATCAAGCCCTCGCGAGAATCCTGTAAGTTTTTACTATTTTTAACATCTGCGATCATAGCAATTGGGAAAAACCACATTGCAAAGGCCAGAACCATTACAGCACCGCCCATAGACGGCTCTGAGCCGTCGGCCTTAAAGCGCTTTCCTATGTGCCATTCAAAGCGGCCCGTTTTTCGTGAGCGCAGAAGTGGGATCGCTATAAGCCCCAGCAAAAACACTGAGGCTGCCTCCAGCACCAGCGGCAAAGCCAGCACCAAAAGCTCATCAAGCATATCCGAACCCATAGGGACCTCCGATCATTCCAGCGCTGCAACTACCTCTTCAAGCTTCATGCCTCTGCTGCCCTTAAAGAGCACAGCATCTCCGGCCTTGGCATTTTCAAGCAGAAAAGCAGCAAGCTCCTCACGGGTCTCAAAATGCTTGCAGGATTCTTTATCCATTCCCCGCTTGACGGCACCCTCTATATAATACTTTGAGTTTTCTCCGAAGCACAGCAGCATATCTGCCTTTGCAGAGCCCACATATTCGCCCACCTGCTTGTGGTAGCTTCTGGCGTTCTTTCCAAGCTCCAGCATATCGCCCAGCACACATATCCTCTTGCCGTTCTCTCCGAGCTTCACCTGAGAAAGCACAGAAAGTGCTGCTCTCATGGAATCGGGAGCGGCGTTGTAGCAGTCAACCACAAAGGTCATATTCTTGACAGTCTTAACGTTCTGCCGCAAGCCCTCCGGTTTATAATCTGCCACTCCGGCAGCGCACTCAGCAGGGTCAATGCCGAGGGTCACACCTACGGTAAAGGCGCATAAAGCATTTCTCACATTATGTTCTCCCAGCACGTTTATTTTCGCAGGATACTTAGCGCCGTTATAGTTTACAATAAAGCTGACAGAGCTGCCCTCCGGGGTGATGTTGGAGGCATAGACCGGGCAGTCCTTCTTTTTAAGTGAATAGTAGATAAGCTCTCTTGAGCCGCCGAGATCAAGCCCGGCAAGAAGCTTATCGTCCCTGTTGAGGACAAGGGGAGCATCAATTGAGGCGCCGTCGAGTATCTCAAGCTTAGCCTTTAAAATGCCCTCCTGGGTGCCAAGGTTCTCAATGTGCGAAACACCGATATTAGTAATAACACACAGTGTAGGAGAGGAGCACATCGAGAGCCTTGACATTTCCCCGAAATGGTTCATGCCCATTTCTATGACTGCTGCTTCATAGCTGTCGTCCAGTTCAAAGAGGGTCTGGGGCATTCCGATCTCATTGTTGTGATTGCCCTGGGTTTTCAGGGTCTTGAACTTTCTCGCCAGCACACAGGCGATCATATCCTTAGTGGTGGTCTTGCCCACGCTGCCGGTGATGCCAACGAGTGGTATATCAAATTTCATTCTGTAGTAGTGCGCAAGCTCTCTGAGAGCTGCACCGGTGGAATCGACTATGATACATTTTGCACCCTCGACCTGTCTTTCGGTAATAACGGCGGCAGCACCCTGCTTCATAGCTGCGGCAGCAAAATCATGCCCGTCAAAGTTCTCGCCCTTTAATGCGATGAATACCGAATTTTCAGTGATCTTTCTGGTGTCAGTCGAGATAGAACTGACAAGCATATCAGCCGGATAGCCAAAGCTTCCGCCGACTGCCGACACTATCTCGGCCAGGGTCATATTCTTCATAGCCAAGTCCCCTTTTGAATAGTTAGTTGTTTTAGTTAGCCATTGCAAGTGCTTCTGCAACTACCTCACGCTCATCGAAATGTATCTTAACTCCGCCTGCAAGGATCTGGTAGTCCTCATGTCCCTTGCCCGCAAGCACGATGATATCGTCCTTCTCGGCGTTGTTGACTGCCCAATGGATAGCCTCACGTCTGTCTGTGATCTTAACGTAAGGAGTATCTGTACCTTCAAGGCCCTTCATAATATCTTCGATTATTTCCTCCGGGTCCTCATTGCGGGGGTTGTCAGATGTAACGATCAGGAAATCGGCGTTTTCGGCAGCTGCCTTCGCCATAAGCGGGCGCTTTGTGGCATCACGGTTGCCGCCGCAGCCAAAGAGGCACTTAACTCTGCCCTGAGCGCTGGATCTGATAGCCTTCAGCACATTTACGAGGGCATCGGGTGTATGTGCATAATCGCAGATAACAGTGAAATCTCTGCCTGTAGGAACCACCTCTGCTCTGCCTCTGACGCCCTGCATTTTGTTGAGCTCCTTGATAACTCTTGCAGCTGAGAAGCCAAGGGTCTCGCAGCAAGCAATAACTGCAAGGGAGTTAGACACATTGAACAGTCCGGGCATTTTGAAATCTACATTGTGCTTGGTCGTGCCGTCACAGTAAACATACTTGACACCGCTGGCAGAAAGGAGGATATCCTCTGCGTAAAAATCGGCCTTGACCTCTGCGGAATAGGTATTTGAGGGGATCTTTATCTCCTCAAGATAACGTCTGCCGTAGAAATCATCTATATTGATTATCGCTCTTGCAGAAACATCAAAGAGCAGCTTCTTTGCCTGATAGTAGTTTTCCATATTGCCGTGAACATCAAGGTGATCCTGGGTCAGGTTAGTGAAAATGCCTACTGCAAACTCGCATGGGCCAAGCCTCTTTTGTTCCAATCCCTGAGAGGAAGCCTCCATGATAACATACTCACAGCCGGCATCGACCATCTTGCGGAACAGCTCAAAGAGCTCATAGGGCTCCGGAGTAGTTCTCTGGGTCTCAAGCACTGTATCTATGATCTCGTTCTGGCAGGTGCCGATAAGCCCCACCTTGCAGTCAAAGCAGTCAAGAACGTGCTTCATGACTGTTGTTATTGTAGTTTTTCCGTTGGTACCGGTAACACCGATAAGCTTCAGGTCTTTCTGCGGGTCGCCGAAATATCTTGCGCAAAGCATAGGATAAACCGCTCTGCTGTCCTCAACAATGATCTGGTTATCAAGACCAAGGTCCCGCTCGCAGACTATGACAGCGGCGCCCTTTGCTATCATGTCCTTTGCAGCGTTATGACCGTCAAAGGTATTGCCCTTTATGCAGACGAACACAAACCCCTCCGGCATATCCCGTCGGGTATCTGAGGTAACGTCCGACACCTCCATATCCGGCAAATTTGTTTCTGCAATTCCCTTTATCAGTTCATACAGTTTCATATTCATTCCTTCTCTCTTGATATTCCGATTCTGATTTACCAGGAAGCGACTGTGCCGCTTGAAAATGTCACCGAGACCGCAGTTCCTTCCGGAACAACTGTATTGGCTGCATAGCTTTGGTCAGCCTCAGCTTTTGCATTTTCTGCATCTGTATCGTTGCCGAGAGCCTCCAGATTCAGGCCGACCTCGTCAAGGGCCGCCTTTGCTTCTTTCTTTGTCAGGCCCATCAGGTTCGGAACAGTCACAAGCTTTTCAGAGTAGCCCTCCTCGGTATAGAGAATGACTGTGCTTCCCTTTTCTATGCTGCCGTCGTTAGGGACCTGTTTCAGAACAGTATCGCCGTTGCCGATAACATTATATTTCAGCCCCATTTCGTCAATGGTCTTCTTGGCTCTGTCTATAAGTGAGTATTCCATATTCGGGACCTTCACCTGCAGGCTTTCCAGCTCATCTTCGCTGTACTGCGGGAAATAACCCATATAAGGAAGTATTTCCGAAAGTATCTCCACGCACACAGGAGCTGCGATCTCAGAACCGTAGAATTCTGCACCTGTCGGGTGGTCGATCATTACCAGCATTATTACCTGCGGGTCGTCAGCGGGAGCAAATGCACAGTAGGAGCCGACATAAGTCTGACCGGTCGGGTCCTCATCCATTTTCTGAGATGTACCTGACTTTCCGCCTATATGATAGCCCTTTACATAGCTGTTTGAATCGGGCTCGGAGTTTACTACATTTTCAAGTATCTTTCTCATTTCAGCAGAAACGCTGTCAGAGATGACCTGTCTTTTAATAACTGTATCGTTATCCACCAGTACATTGCCCTTGGAGTCAACTATCTTATCGACCACCTGCGGGGTAACGAGATAGCCGCCGTTGATAGCCGCAGAATAAGCAGTTATCATCTGAATAGGAGTGACCTTGTGAGACTGGCCGAAGCTTGAAGCGGCAAGGTCAACAAGGCTCATAGTCTCCGGGCTGTGATATATCGAATCAGCCTCGCCCGGCAGATCGATGCCGGTTTTTTCAGTAAAGCCGTAGGCCTTATAGAACTTGCTGAAATTCTCAACGCCAAGTCTCTGTCCGATCTGAACAAAGGCCGGGTTGCAGGAGTGGGTCATTGCGTCGTAAAGGTTCTGTGAGCCGTGATCTACGCTGGACCAGCAGTGGATAGCTGTATCTGCCACCTGAATAACAGTATTGCAGGTGAAGGTGTCCTCCAAAGTGATCGCCTGCTGTTCCAGAGCGGAGGAACCGGTAATCACCTTGAATACCGAGCCGGGATTATAAAGCTCAGCTATCGCCTTGTTTTTCCATTGCAGGTTCCAGGCATCAAGCTTGATCTTCTGATACTCCTTAGAGTTCTCGTCCATGCCGGCAAGCTGGGCGGCCACCTTATCATCGGTTATATCCGCAGGATTGTTAGGGTCATAGCTGTTGTTTGTACACATAGCCAAGACCGCACCGGTGTTCGGGTCCATAATAATACCGCAGGCTCTGTCGGTAGGATTGGTCTTTTTGACCGCCTTATCAAGGGCTTTTTCCAGCTGATACTGAATGTTCACATCAATATTCAGTATCAGTGAATTGCCGTCCTGTGCGTCATAGGACTGACGGTAGCGGTAAGGTATCTCTGTGCCGTCACGGGCAGTAGCGGTTATAACTCTGCCGTCGATGCCCCGAAGGCTGTCGTCGTAGTAGGCTTCAAGGCCGTAGATGCCGTCACCGTCAAAGCTCAGGTGGCCTATAACATTAGAGGCAAGAGCCCCCTGCGGGTAAAATCTCTTGGTATCCGGCTGACAGCGCACGCCGTCAAGCCCTTCCTCTGAAAGATAATTCTCTATCTTGACAGCCACAGACTTTTCCACATTTTTCTTGATTATCTCATATCTTGATTCCTGATTGGTGCAATATCCACGGACCTTTTCAGTCTCTACCCCCAAGGTAACAGAGAGGAACTCCACCAGATCATTAAGAGCTGTTTCAGAAGGCTTCAGCTCAGCAAGCCGTTCCTTGTAGGAGGCGATCTTTTCGTCGTCTTTTTCACTTGCCAGCAGCTGATTGTATTCCTCTATCTTTCTGTCATTCTCCTCTAAGAAATCCTTCCAGAGCATTACAGGGTCAACATAGACGGTATAGACCGTTGCGCTCTGGGCCAGCACCTGACCGTTAGTGTCATAGATAGTGCCTCTGGAGGCAGGGGTAACTGTGCTTCTCACCTGCTGGGAATTGGCAAGCTCCTGCCATTTGCCGGCCTCTGTGACAGAGACCTTAAATATCTCAATAACTATCCATATCACAAGCCCCGCCAACACAAACACTACATATCTCGTAAGGCGGTTTTTCATGATCCTTGTGGGAGCATCAGCCTTTGTGGGGGTCGGATATTTTTTGAAAGCATTTTTTATCTTCTGAAAAATCATAATCGCTAAACAGCCCTCTTAACTGCATAAAGACAGAACAAGAAAGCTAAAGGCTCAGCCCAATAGCTTTCCTCCAAGGCAAGCCGCCGCCCGCCCTGTATTAATTCTATTTTACTGTGCGCCAATATATTCCAGTATCCCGTTAAACCACTTTTTGATCTTCACAAAAACATTGTCTTCCTCCGGAGCTGCTGCCTCGGCAACATTCGGCTTCGGGACCTCAACATATTCTATCTGGTATTTTTCCAGCTTCTTCAAGCCCAGCACGTTTTCAGCGTAGCTTTCAGCCTGAGTTAAGCCGTTCTTCTGCGCAAGCTCTGTTTCCATAGCCACGTTTTCACTTTGGAGCCTTGTCAGGCGGCTTTCCAGCTCGCTTTGCTCGGTGTAAAGGCTCGATAGCTCCACTCTGCCGAAGATCATATAACAGAGCAGCCCCAGCGCCGCAGCAGACACAATAAAATACCTGATTATGCTTGCAGTCTTATGTACAGGCTTAGGGTCGCTGACTGCCTTTCGGTTTTCTGTTTCTTCATTATCATATTCGCTGTAATCCACAGCAAGATTGTGAGCATTCATTTCACTCATATATATCACCTTCCGGTAAACGGCTGTTACTTATCAGCCGGCACATTCAAATTCATTTTATCTTTTCTATTACTCTCAGCTTTGCACTTCGGCTCCGGTTGTTTTCCTCAAGCTCCTTCTCAGACGGTTCCACAGGCTTGCGGGTGATGACAGTTCCCCTCGGCGTCCTCCCGCAGACGCACACCGGGAACTCCGGCGGGCAGATACAGCCCTTTGCAAAGCTCTGGAACCTCTGCTTGACTAACCTGTCCTCCAAAGAATGGAAGGTTATGACTGCAAGCCGGCCTCCAGGGGCTAAGCACTCAAAGCACTCATCAAGCGCCTTGTCCAGATGCCCAAGCTCATTGTTGACTTCTATCCTGATAGCCTGAAAGGTCTTTTTGCAGGGGTTCTTTTCTCGCCTGACCTTTTGCGGCACAGCTGCCTTAATCACCTCTGCAAGCTGCAAGGTAGTCTCGATAGATGCCTGTTCTCTTGTCTTGACTATATTTGAAGCGATGCTTCTTGCAAACTTTTCCTCACCGTACTCAAAGATGACCTTGGCAAGCTGCTCATAGGAGTATTCGTTTACGACCTCACGGGCTGACATACCCGCACTGCTCATTCGCATATCAAGCGGTGCGTCGGTGTGGTATGAAAAGCCTCGTTCTCCGTTATCCAGCTGATAGCTGGAAACTCCAAGGTCAAGCAGTATGCCGTCAACTGCTTCAACGCCAAGCCCGTCAAGGACAAGCCTTATATCAGAATAGTTGGCGTGGACCACCTCAGCCGGCAGACCGGACAGCCTTTCTGCGGCTGTCTTTACTGCCTCCGGGTCTCGGTCAAGAGCGATAAGCCTTCCCTTTCCGGCCTCAAGGCGTTTAGCGATCTCTTTAGAATGGCCTGCTCCTCCGGCAGTGCCGTCAACATATACACCGTCAGGCTTTATTGCAAGCGCATCAAGGCTCTCATTAAGCATAACGGAATAATGCTTGAATTCCATTAAATGTCCTGTCCCTCCAATGAAACAAGAAGCTCACCCATATCAATGTTATCATTGAAGCTATCCCACTTCTGCTGATCCCAGATCTCGCAGCGGTCAATAACTCCTGTCACGACTACTTCCTTATCAAGCTTAGCCAGATTGCGCAGATTGCCGGGGATAAGTATTCTCCCCTGCTTATCCGGCTCCACCTCTGTAGCATTGGAAACGAGGGCACGCTGATAAGTCTCTTTAGCGGGTGACATAGGCAGTCTTCTTATTTTGTCCACAAGCACAGCGAACGCTTCTTTAGTATAAACTGATAGGCACTCGCCTGTACCTCTTGTTATGATGAACCTTTCGCCGAAGCATTCACGCAGCTTAGCAGGAAAGGTCATTCTTCCCTTTACGTCCATGCTCTGATAAAACGTACCTATAAAAGCAGATACAGAATCAGCAGAATCAGCCAAAGCATTCACCTCCAAACAAGCAGAATAAGGACTGACGGTCAGCGATCCCGCAAATCAGAGTGAATTTAGGGTCGAATCACCACAAATTCGCACCAATCACCACCGCAGTTTTTATTATACTATATAATTTTGGAAAATGCAACTGGCTTTTTTAATAAAATTTGTTTTAAAAAGAAAAAGAAGCCAAAATCAGGTCAAAGAAGCTCGAATGCGGGAGGTGATTTTTGTAATATTTTGCCGAGCAAATTTAACCTAATTGTAATTTATGAACCTTATATGAATACAGGAGATTTGGTTATCCATACCTATCCAATTAAGAACTTGGTTTCACCTCAAAAGTTCATACTCCTTTTTCTGAATTTATTATACCACAATATATTGTATAGGTCAACTCTTTTTCTCAAAATAAACACAATTTTACAAAGTGTTTTCAGTGCTGGAAGTTTTTTTGTACTCGTTGCCGATTTCGCTTCCAAAATTTTACATATCTCGCCAAAAATCTTTTGGTTTAATTTATTAATTATTACAAATTCAGCCGAGCAACAATAAATCTAAATTTTTTGTAAATTCTCAAAAGGTTACAAAATGAGCTCTGATAGCACATCATACATCAAACTTTATGGCAATTTATGTTATTTTTCTTTAGCATATTGCCCAAAGAGAACTGTCTGTTCTTAAAAAAAGGGCTCATTTGCCACCCGGAGGCACAAAAAAAAGCCCTGCCTCAGCTCATATCCGAGCCGGGCAGGGTTAAGAAGCTATTCAGCGGCAGAATTTCTCCACATAGTTATCAATGCATTTTTGCACGATCTCCTTGGCGGCGCCGGCATCACGGACGTCGTCGATGACAGTGTCCTTATCCTCAAGCTGCTTGTAAACAGTGAAGAAATGAGACATCTCATCAAAGATGTGCTTTGGCAGGTTTGCAATATCGGTATAGACGTTATAGTTAGGGTCATTGACAGGTATACAGATGATCTTCTCGTCATTGGCGCCGTTGTCCAGCATCAGTATAACACCGATCGGGCGGCACTGAACGAGAGACAGGGGCTCCAAGGTCTCGGAACAGAGCACCAGCACATCTAACGGGTCTCCGTCATCGGCATAGGTACGTGGGATAAAGCCGTAGTTTGCCGGATAGTGGGTCGAGGTATAAAGAATCCTGTCCATACGCAGAAGGCCGGTCTCCTTATCCAGCTCATACTTGATCTTTGAGCCCTTTGGTATCTCAATGACCGCAGTGAACAGGTCCTTATGGATATGCTTGGGTGAAATGTCATGCCAAATATTCATAGTATTACCTCCTATATTTCTCGCATTTCAGCGAGGTACATTCCTTCTTTAGTCAGCCGTGAGACTATATCCTCACAGCTCTCTCCTTCAATTTCGACCGCCATGGAAATGCCGACATTATCCTCAGAAAAATTATCCCATGGAGTGACAAGTGTTTTCCCCTTGCAGGCTCCCTGCTTTATAAACAGCTCTTCAAACCGTGTATTTTCGGAGTAGACCGTCACCTGCTGGTAGTAAGACACATATATTTCCTCATTGGTCTTATTTGAGCCGAAGCCAAACCTCACCAGGCCGTCATTGACAAGCAAAGCGCCGTACCGCTTGATTATAGCTTGAGACACGGGCTCAGTGCAGCCGTCAAGGTAATAGACCTTATAGTGAAGCGGGTCGCTCTTTTGTTTTCTGAGCTCTTTTTCTTCGTCCTCAGTGCAGGGCAGTTCCATAAAAAAGAAGTGCGGCTCCGGCAGAAGCTTGACGCCATCACGCAGGAACGGCAGTATAAACTCGGCAGAAAGGATAGAATCAAGTCCGCCCTCAAAGGGCACATAAGCGGATCTGACGTTCTTAAGTGCGGCCTCACCCATTGTAACTCCCTCAATAAGCTTAAAATCCATATGCACCCTCCTTTCACGATCTTTCTCTATTTTATTTTAACAGATAACTTTGAATAAAGCAAGAGCTTTTTCATATTTTTCGGCGTTTTTTTGCCTTTGATATTTTAACAACAATAAATCCAAAAATTTCTTGAAATCTTGTTATTTTTCGTCAATATGAGGCTTGTATTTTTTAGTGTAATGGTATATAATATTATGGTATAAGTGTAATATATTCTTGATATATGAGGTTTAATATGTCAGAAAAAGATTTGAACAATGAACTTAATAATTCCCCGCTCTTTGAGGACGACGAGGTCTCCGAGCTGGACAGCGCAATTTCGGCAGCTATGAAGGCCAGAAAAAAGCGCTTGGAGAATACCGAGGAGCCTGAAGCCGGAGAGCAGAGCTATCAGGAGCCGGTGCTGCCGGAAGATGATGAGTCCTCTGAGCTGGACAGTGCGTTCTCTGCTGCTATGGCGGCAAAGAAAAAGCGTCTTGAGCGGATCGCTAACGATGAAGAACCGATTATTGAAAGGCCTGTTCCTTCGTCGGAGAATATTTCATTTAAATCCTCGCAGTCTGCTCCTGCACGCATCTATAATCCGAAGCCTGATCATGACAGCGTCGAGAGCACGAAAGCATCCAAGCCTAAGCCTGCACCGGTGCGCAAGCCTCCCAAAAAAGCTAAATGGACCAAAAAGCAGACTACCTTGTTTATAATAGGCGTGGTGTTCCTTGTGCTTTGTATGCTTGCACTGGGGATATATCTGCTGTTCAGCCATTACTACGGCCTTATGAAAAAGGACTGGGACACAAGCGTCACCTCAGAAGCGCCGGTGGTCAGTGCGGACGACTCAACTCAGTCAAACACCTTTGATCCCATGACAGAGGAGGAGCGTATAAAGAAGCAGCTTGAAAACATTGAGGTAGACCTGATGAAGGACAGCGAGGTATTCAACATTCTGCTTGTAGGTCAGGACCTGCGCTCCACTGCTGATGAAGCGCGTGGAAACACTGATGTTATGATGATGATCTCTCTCAACCACAACGAGAAAACTATCACCATGACTTCATTTATGAGAGACCTCTGGCTTTATATCCCGGAGCTCAATCTTTCAGACCGGCTCAACCGTGCTTTCTATGCCGGTGGCCCGCTGTATCTTGAGGACACCATTGAGTCTTACTTTGGGGTGGACATAGACAGATATGTCGTAGTTGACTTTAACCAGTTTATTTCTATCGTTGACGCATTGGGCGGCATTGACATCTATGTAACTCCCGATGAAGCCAACGGCTATGAGGGTGCTGACCCTGACGGCGATAACACCCGTGGTATGCAGAACCCACTTGATGAGCAGAACGCTATTTTAGGCAACCCATGGGGTACAGACTATATTGAAATGAGCTATGACATTGACGGTGAGACCGTTCACTTAAACGGCAATCAGGCACTTGCTTACTCCAGAATTCGGCACGTCGGAAACGTTGACTTTGACAGGACACAGCGCCAGAGAATAGTAATCAGCGAGATCATCAAAAAGGCTAAGAGCGCTTCCCTGCTGACACTTCACAATATGCTGGAAACTGTTCTGCCGAATGTCACGACAAACATCACCAAAGAAGAGGCTGCTTCACTGGTGCTGAATGTGCTGGACTACCTGAGCTATGAGGTCCAGGAATTCAGAGTGCCGGAGGATATGACCTTCTCAGGCCACTGGATAGACGGCAAATCGGTACTGCTTTGCAACATGGTCAAGAACGCACAGGATCTTCAGCAGCTTATTTACGGCAGAACGACCGTAACAGATGAACAGCTTAAGCAATACGCTGAATTCAATGTTTACGTTGACGACAACGGAAACTATATCGACTACAACAACGGCATTGTGAATTTCTAAAACGACAAAACAGAAAAGCGGCTCCGTCAGGCAAGACCTGCGGGCCGCATTTTTTGATCCTTTTACAAGCAGTTGAGGTTAAGTCAGAGCTATCTCTTGATCTCGGAATAGTAGAAAATGGCAAGCTGGGTCCTGTCACGCAGGGAGAGCTTTTCCAGCAGGACACTCAGGTAATTGCGGACAGTACCTTCGCTCAGATATAGCTCTGCGGAGATCTCCTTGTTGGAATAGCCCTTGGCTACCAGCTCTATGATCTCCCGCTCCTTGTCGCTGATGCCGTAGCGGGAGTAATCAAACTCTGTGCGCTGCTTCATAAGCTGGGGGAGCTTATCCATAACCTTATCACCAAAGACGCTTTGCCCGCCAAGGACCGTTCTGAGGGCAGGGGCTATCCCCTCAAAATTCTGTTTCAGTATATACCCCTTGGCACCTATAGTCAGGGCCCGGACTATATATTCATCGTCAGAGAAGGTGGTGAGATAGAGTATCTTAGCCTCACGGTCCTGTTTTAAGATCTTCTCACCGGCTTCAAGGCCGCTCATTCCCTGCATACGAATATCCATAAGCACCACGTCCGGCTTATGCTCCTTATAGAGCTCTATTGCCTCCTCGCCGCTGGAGCCCATGGCTGCCACCTTGATATCCTCGGTGCTTTCAAGGATAGTTTTTAAAGAAATAGCTACAAGCTTGTCATCATCAATAACGATTATATTCATTCTGTTTTTCCTCCTGACGGAAGGGTCATAAATATTTTAAAGCCGTTAGGCGAGGGTGTGAAGCTGATCCTTCCGCCCAGTGCCTCGGCTCGGTCCCGCATATTTTGAAGGCCGATGCCTCCGCTGCTCTCAGCTTTGGCAGTGCAGCTGCCGTTATCTTCGAGGGTCAGCTGGTAAAAAGCGGGGTGCTGCCTGATATTAATGCTTATACGGCTACCCTTTGAATGTTTGACAGCGTTTGAGATCCCCTCTTTGATAACTGCCAGCAGGCAAAGCCGTATCCGCACAGGTATCTCGCCTTCGCTGTCATTATCAAAGCTGACCTGAAAGCGGCCGCCCACAGAATTGATGCTCTCACGAATGGCGGAATCAAGATCAACGGATTCATCATGCAGATCGTGGACACTTTCTCTGATGCTGGTCATAGCGGTGTTAAGAGTGTCCCGCAGGTCGCTGAGAGGCTGTTTCAGAGTCTCGTCCTTGTTGATTATCATAAGTGCGCCGGCCTGCAGGAGAGAGCGTGTCAGCATATGGCCCACGTTATCGTGTATCTCTCTGGCGATACGGTTGCGCTCCCGCAGGGTAGCGAGGTGAGCTTCGTTATCGGCAGCGTCGGCAAGGCTGAGATTCTTTTCTTTCAGAAGCAGGTTTTTCTCCTCAACCTCATTGCGAAGCGAAAGCAGCTTGTCTACACTATCCTGCAAAAGATAGATACGGACAGAATATATGCCTGCAATCAACAGAGAAATAATGATAGCTGTCAGCTGTGCCTTGGAAAAGCTGTCCGCATTCAGGACAGCAAGGAGAGCCGGGGCCGCCAGCCATGGGCGCTTTTCTCCGGCAGCGTCAAAGAGCATGATCGGAGAAGCACAGAAAAGCATAGGGAATGGCAAGCAGAGTGCAGAAAAAATGAGTATGACCGCACCGGCGAGCTTTGTGCCGCTGAAAAGCATAACCAGCCCTGACACAGCGACGGTGCAAAGAATACCCACCACCGGAGCGGCAAGCTCGTCTGAGAAGCTAAAGGCCAGAAAGCAAAGCAGCATTACAGCGCATTTATCCATAAGTCTGCTCAACACACTCACCTCTCTCGGAACATAGGGATTTTTTGAAATATTCCCTGTCACCTCTTGAATTCTGTAGAATAATGGGGTATAATAGTAACAGTAAATAAATAGGAGAAGATACTATGCCTGATAACAAGGAATCACCAAAGACAAAGCGCAAGCCAAAATATCGCCTTGGCCTGCTGATACTGGCCTCTGTTTTAATACTTGGAGTGACCTTTGCGGCTTACATGATAAACACGTCCTTGGAGGACACCCTGATCGAAGAACGGGGCGAAGCCATAGTCACCCACCAATACGAATAAAGCAAAGGTTATCTTTGCTCTGATCAAAGGATAACACCCACCACGTCCTCAACGGTGATAGTCATAAGCTGGTCATCAGTCGGGGCCTCCATGGGAGCAAGGCGGTCTGCCTGACGGGTAATAACACGCTCGAAATAATTTCTGGCGTCTCTGGCGTTGGCGAAGCTTTCGGGCTTGTTTTTGCATCTATCCTCAAAGAAGGTCCTTGCGCACTCCAGCGCCTCGTCCTCGACCTTGAGCTTGTAGCTTTCGCAGCGCAGGCGGAAAATCTCCGTCAGCTCGTCGGGGGTATAGTCCGGGAAATCAATAAAGCGGTTGAAACGGGATTTCAGGCCGGGGTTAGATGCTAAAAACTCCTCCATAAGGTCGGTATAGCCGGCGCAGATAACAACAAGGTCATCACGGTTATCCTCCATAAATTTCAGGAGGGTCTCAACAGCCTCCATGCCGAAATCATTCTGGCCCTGATTATTTGTAAGGGAATAGGCTTCATCAATAAACAGCACACCGCCGAGGGCGCTCTCACAGAGCTCCCTCGTTTTTATTGCCGTCTGGCCCACATAGCCGCTCACCAGCTTAGAGCGGTCGGCCTCCACCAGCTTGCCCTTAGAGATAGCTCCGAGGCAATGATATATCTTGCCTATAAGCCTTGCAACGGTGGTCTTGCCGGTCCCGGGGCCGCCGGTGAACACAAGATGCAGAGAGATCTTAGGCTGCTCAAAGCCACGCTCCTCACGCATTTTTCTGACTCTTATCAGATTTGAAAGGCTATAGACCTCGCTCTTGACATTTTCCAGGCCCACCAGCGAATTAAGCTCCTCCAAAAGCTCGTCAAGTGTTTTCTCAGGTTCCTGCTCCTGAGCCTTGGGCTTCTGCTCTGTTGAAGCATCAGCCTGCTGTTTGGAGCTGCCGGAGACCGGGACGCCGCCACGGGCGCTGATATAGCTGCCGGTGAAATTATTCATACGGAAGATAAGCTTTCCGAGGACGGTTGATTCCTCGCTGGTGCTGTTGCCGTCGCAGGCTATGAAATCAAGGCCGATGTCGTTCGTGGCGGCTATCAGCCGCCCGGATCCGTTCTCTAAAACGCCGTCACACTCCGCCTCCGCAAAGGGCGCACAGAGCATTACCACCGTATCTATCACATCTTCAAGCTTCAGCTTGTCAGACCTTACCAGCTTCAGCAGGTCGGCACGGGAATAGCTCCGGCCTAAAAACTCCCCGATAAAAACAGATTCCTCAGCACTGAGATTTTTGTTACGGGTGCCGAGATATACAAAAAGCCTCAGCAGCGCAAGCTTGAAAAAAGGCTCAAGCTTTGTCTTTCCGCTGCCCGCCTTGTATCCCAGAGAATCCAGCTTAGCGCAGTCCTCCTTTATTGAGATCAAGCTCTGTCTAACCTTATCGTTCATTGCTATTCCTCCGTCTGTTTGGCCATGTGGCTTCTAAAATCTATGTTTTCTGTAAGCACCCGCTCAGCGTCGGCAAGTATAAGCTCAGCAGCAGAAATATCATTCACAGCTTCCTCCAGCTGCTTGCTCCTGCACCACCAGAACGGGGTCACAGCCCGGTATACTAATAGTGCAGCCTGCATTTCAAATTCCGAAAAGCTGTAGTGGACGCTGACGGTTTCCAGAACCTTGAAAATCCGCTCTAAAGATGCCTGATTGTTCTCGCTGAGAATGTATTTTATAACTACCTCGCTGCCGCTTATGTTAAAATCACAGACACCGACGAACCTGCCGTTTTCGTCCAGCAGAATGTTGCTGTCATTCAAGTCTGCCTGAAAGACCGAGCGAGGCAGTTTGCTGTAAACCTTCTCCAATTCATTCCGGTTGCTCAGCCAAAGCTGCCATATTCGTTCTGCTCTTTCGTGGAGCTCTTCCGGCAAAGC
>CADBTF010000170.1 GCA_902797485.1 uncultured Ruminococcus sp.
CTGCAGATCCGAAAAGTTCATGGACTGGAACTGCTTTCCGCCGGAGGTAGTCACTCCGTCTATAACAATATCATACCACATCACTACTGCACACTGCTGAAAATCCTGAATGATCTCAGCGCCCTTGCTGGAATAGAATTCCTTGACAGTATGGGATTGATAATAGCTTGCATACCACTGCTTTATTTCTTCAATGCTGTCGTCAACACAATTTGAGATATAGTGCTCCACAAGCTGCTTACGCTGGCTGCGGGTGAGCTTACGGTTATCATTTTCTCCCTCAAATCTCAGCACCTTGTCCTTATGGACCTCAAAAAGCTTTACCATAGGGTCGTTTTCAATGTCAGGGTCAGGCTCTGCGATGGCCGCCAGAGAATCAAGTTCTGACTGGATATCATCAAGGTCATTGGTGACACTGGTGTACCACAGCTTGCCGTCATAAACTCTTATCATGGCGCCGCAGACTGAAGCTTCACTGTCCTGCTTGACATCTCCATTCTGAACGCTGTATGATGCAGAAGCATTATGCTCTATACGAATATCAGAATACAGCCCCTTTGGGAAATTATACATAACTCCGCCTCCTTATAACAGTTTAAAAATATAAACTAAATCTCAGCTTTTATTATAACACTTTTTGTCAAAAAAAGCAAGAGCTGAATTTACAAATTATTTCCATTATATTCATCACAAAGCAGGTTATCCCATAAAATAGAATTGACAATCATCTTGCAGTATAGTATAATATAAAATAAGGAGGTATAACTATGTTTGATAAAAGGGAGAAGAATGCCGAGATATTCCGTGACACACAAAAACGGTTCAATACAGACCCGGAGCTTGCAGCGGCTGTTGAAGCTTCCATAGCCGGGCAGCGGTTTGTGGCAGCGAATGAAACAATAGATATTAGCTTTGGAAAAACAGATACAAGAGTTTACGTCAGCGAGAAGCGTTCACTGGAGGCTGCTGCTGCCTACGCAAGGGAGGGCAAGAAGGTATGCGTTTTGAATTTTGCTTCTGCCTCAAATCCCGGCGGCGGAGTTGTCAACGGCGCCTCTGCTCAGGAAGAAAGCATCTGCCGCTGCTCTACACTTTACCCCTGCCTGAACACGAAAGAGATGTGGGAAAAGTTCTACACTCCCCACCGCATAGCTGCTGACCCTCTCTACAACGATGACCTTATCATAACTCCCGATGTGGTGGTTTTTAAAAGTGATATAAGCTTTCCTGAACCGCTTCCAAGGGAGAGCTGGTACAAGGTGGATATAATAACCTGTGCTGCGCCGAACCTCAGGCAGCGCCCCAGCAATGAAATGAATCCAAATGGGGGCAGCAAGCCGGTCAGAGTGACCTCTGAGGTGCTCTACGCCCTGCATGAATCAAGGGCCAGGAAGATAATTTCCGCTGCGATAAGTACCGGCTGCCAGGTGCTTATCCTTGGGGCCTTCGGCTGCGGAGCATTTAAGAATTCTCCGAAGGTAGTAGCAGAGGTTTATCACAACATTACCAAGGAATATTTTGGCTGCTTTGAGACAATTGAATTTGCCATTTATCATATTCCGAGGGATAACACCAATTTTGACGCCTTCAATGACATAATGAAATAAACAAGAACCGATGCCTGTGCTTGCAGACATCGGTTCTTTTATAAGCTGTCAGTTGTATTTCCTATCCGATAGAGCCGCCTGAACTCTGAGGGGGTGCAGCCTTTTACCTCCCGGAAAACACGGTTAAAGGTGGTGAGGCTGGAAAACCCGGACTGCAGGGCAGCATCTGTCACCGAAATATCATCGTTGACGAGCATCAGCTCGGCGGCCTTCACACGCCGGCGGTTGAGATAGTCGATAAAAGAAGCATGGCAGTACTTCTTGAAAAGCCTTGAAAAGTGGTATTTGCTGTAGCCTGCCATGTCTGCAAGCTCGTCAAGGGTTATGGGTGAGGTGTAGTTTTGCTCGATGTATTTCAGCAGAGAGCCAAAGCGTTCGGGATAGACCTCACCGTTATCCGAAAGCTTATACTCCCAGATCCTGACAAGCAGAGTGAGAAGCTTTAAATAGATGTATACCTCCGCCATATCCTTCCAGCCGCTGTAGAGAGTATATATCTCAGACATAAGGGCGCCCGTCTGCTCACATAGCTCTCTGTCCTCACTGTGGAGGATATGGACCGGCTCTGTGAGCATCGGCAGCAGCTCAGACAGAGCAGGGTTATCAGCAAAGCAGCGGTTATCTGCCAATAAGATAAGCCGCCGCCCGCCGGACACGCTCAAAGAGTGAAGTGTGCCGGCAGGGATAACAAGAATATCCCGCTCTGACAGCAGATATTCATTACCCTCGCAGACAGCCTTAAAAGGCTTCACCAACGGCAGAATGATCTCTACTGCATTGTGCCAGTGGAGGGGGTAATCCTCGGTTTCGTTATTGTCATAAAGCAGCACACATCTGCCGTCAGTAAAATCAACAGTTTCAAAGCTGCCCTCAAGATGCTTTATCATATACCTGCGCTCCTGTTTAAAGTGATCGGAAAGCATTCCTGATTAGATTATAACACAGAATCTGTAATTATGCAAGAACAATAAATGATTAATCAAGAGCAAAATCACGCTTGTTTTCTGACCTTGGCTGTGGTATAATTTTATCAGAAAAAATAGAAAGGACTGTTTTCTATGGCAATATCTTACAGCATAAAGGAATATCTGAATTTCGGCAAATGCGTGTTCATCACTAACGGGCTGCTCACTCTGGGAGTTACCGTCGATGTAGGGCCAAGGGTGATCTATTGCGCCCTTGAGGGGCATGATAACATAATGTTCGTTGACGAAAAGCGCCGCTTCAAGGAGGACTGCGGCGAGTACGGCATGTGGTACAACTATGGCGGTCACAGGCTTTGGAGCTCCCCTGAGCTGGTGCCGGAAACCTATTCGCCGGATTCAAACCCGGTAGCCTTTGAACAGAACGGCAGCCGTTTCACCTTTACAGCGCCTCAAACTCCATTTGGCAAGGTTTTCTCGCTGGGGTTTGAGTTAAGTGAGGATAAGGCGGAGGTAAAGGTAGTTTCAGGCATCAAAAATGTCTCCGACAAGCCTGCTCTGTTTGCGCCATGGTCGCTTACCTGTCTGGCTGACGGCAGTGTTGCCATACTGCCCATGTGTACAAGAAAGAGCGGTTTCCTGCCGAACAGAGTAGTCAGCCTTTGGGAATACTCCGATGTGAACGACCCACGCTTTAAAATGACGAACGAATACGCCCGCATCAGGCAGGACAGCTTTATCAGAACCCCCTTCAAGGCTGCCTTTAACAATGAAGACGGCTGGGAGGCAGTCGTGCTGAAAAATCAGGTGTTCATAAAGAAGATCAGCGAATACCGGTTCGTGCGTTACCCCGACTATTCCTGCAACGTTGAGGTGTTCACCAATGACAGTTTCCTTGAGTGTGAGGTGCTGGGAGAATACAGAGAATACCAGCCCGGTGAAGCCGCCGAGATCGAAGAAACATGGCGCATAAGCGAAGCGCCTGATGGCTATGAGCCGGAGCTCAGTGAGCTTGTAAAGCTTGCTGAATAACAGTATCCCGGTGCGGTAATATTGCTATGAATAAATACACTCCTGCAAATAAGACGAATACCCATATAGAAGTTTTGCCCCGAAGCGTTTATGCGCTTAGGGGCATTATATTTTATACGGTTGCTAAGATAAATC
>CADBTF010000171.1 GCA_902797485.1 uncultured Ruminococcus sp.
ATAGCCTTCACCTCGAAATGTAAGTATATGATAACTGTATATATCATAACATATTTTGCAGGAATATGTCAATGCTGTTCAATGCACGATCCTCTGCCCGTGGGGATACTTTCAATTCTTCATTTCAGGAGAAGCTGAAACACGGCAGCTGTATATTCCCGAAAATATTCATTAAAATATTCAGCCGCAAAGAGCCTTAATTCGTTAAATGTCCGAAAATATGAGGTTTTTCAAGTTTTTTGCCTTTAACCCCTTGCAATTGACCGTAAAGTGTTCTATAATGTAAAAGTAAAATTTTATCTGCTGAAAGGAATATGAAAAATGAAAAAATTTGCATCACTTCTGATCGCAGGCGCTATGTCTGTGGCTATGCTGAGCTCCTGCGGTGTGCCTGCCAATACGGTCAACAGCATTGATGACCTGAACGGCAAGACCATCGGCGTGCAGCTGGGTACCACCGGCATGATCTATGCCGAGGACGTAAAGGACGCTACTGTTGAAAAGTACAACAAGGGCGCAGACGCTGTTGAGGCTCTGAAAAACGGTAAGATCGACTGCGTTATCATCGACAACGAGCCTGCAAAGGTATTCGTTTCCAAGAATGACGACCTGAAAATACTTGACGAGCCCTTTGTTTCCGAGGACTACGCTATGGCTTTCAACTTAGAGAGCACCGAGCTCCAGGGCAAGGTAAACGAGGCTCTCAAGGAGCTGAAAGCTGACGGCACTATCGAGAGCATCATCAAGCACTGGATCGGTGACGAGAAGGACGAAAAGAGCTATGAATCCCCTGCTGATGTAAAGCGTGACAACGGCACCCTGAAAATGGCTACCAACGCTGAGTTCCCTCCCTATGAGCTGAAAAAGGACGGCAAGGTAGTAGGTATCGACCCTGACATCATGCAGGCTGTTGCTGACAAGCTGGGCATGACCCTTGAGATCGAGGACATCGCCTTTGATTCCCTTATTCCTGAGCTGGAATCCAAGAAGGCTGACGTTGTGGCTGCCGGCATGACCGTTACTGAGGACAGAAAGAAAAACGTTCTCTTCTCCGACCCATATGCTACCGGCGTTCAGGTAATAATCACAAGAGCTAAGTAATAAACTACAGAGCAAGATCGGCGCACCGCTGTGTGCGCCATTTTTCTTGATTAAAGGCAGGTGACACCAGCAATGGAGGGAAAGCAGCGGGAGAAATATTTACAGGCCTTTCTTATCGCCTTTGCGGGCTGTATGCTCTGCCTTATACCGATAATGATAATCAACGGCGGGCGCTTCTTCTATTACGGCGACTACAACAAGCAGCAGGTGATGTTTTATACCCACCTTATAGACCAGGTGCGTTCGGGGACGCTTTCCACCTGGGACGTATTTGCCGACCTGGGCTCGGACACGGCTGCGAGCTATTCGTTCTATCTGCTGGGCTCGCCCTTTTTCTGGCTGATGTGCCTGTTTCCGGCAAAGCTGGCGGTGACACTGCTGCCGGTGTTCATAGCGCTGAAATCCGGCATCGCTGCGCTGGGGGCATATATCTATGCAAGACTGTTTGTAAAGGACCGGAGCGCCGCACTCATTGCTGCGGTGCTCTTCGGGCTCTCGTCCTATAATTCAGCTAACCTGCTGTTCAACCATTTCCATGATGCAGTGCTGATGATCCCCTTTATGCTGTGGGCGATGGAGCGGCTGTTCCGTGATGGGCGGCGGGGCTTCTTTGCGCTGACGGTGGCACTGGCGGCATTCATCAACTACTATTTCTTTTTCGGGCAGGCACTGTTTCTTATAGTGTATTTTGTGATCGCACTTATCACCGGGCATTTTAAGTTCTCGGCAAAGCGCTTCGGTCTGCTGGCATTTGAGGCGGTGCTGGGAGTGCTTCTGGCAGCAGTGCTGCTGCTGCCCTCTTTAATGGCGGTGGCAAGCAACCCCCGTGTGACAGACTTTATCAAAGGAAGCGGTCTGTTTGTTTACGGGCACAAGAGCATCTACCTGTATATCCTGAAAAATATGCTTATGCTGCCCGACATAACTCTTATCAAGAATTTTGGCGTTGACCGGGCGAACGAGCTGCAAAACAACTACCATTCGTCATATATCCATTTCTTCTCCCTCTGCGGAGTCATCGCTTATTACAGATGCTTTAAGGGCAAGAGGTTTTTCAAGGTGCTGCTTGCAGTCTGCGGTGTGTTTATGATGATACCGATGTTCAACCAGGCCTTCTCCTTTTTCAACGAGAAATTCTACGGGCGCTGGTTCTTTATGCCGCTGCTGATCGCCTGTGTTATGACAGCGCTTGCCGCAGAAGCTCACTGTGACGGCACTGCAAGCCTGAAAAAGGGCTTTATCCCGACGCTGGTGCTGACGGTCACTGCCGCCGGAGCAAGCTTAGCAGTCATACTGCTTTCAAAGTCCGGCGTGATAAATGTCGGCTTTGAGGACTATGGCTATTCCTATACCCAGATAGTATTTACCCTGACAGCCCTTGCCTTCCTGTGGCTGACGCTATACAGGCCCTCGGTGACTGATGCGGCGGCTGTTATCAGGCAGCTGGTCATCAGGTCGGCGGTGTTCTGCACTGCGGGGCTTTCGGTGGTGGTCATCTACTCCTATCTTGACCGAGGAACATCTGAGGATTACATCATGAACGATGTGTTCGACTACTACGAAAGCGGGAACACCTTTTCAAAGCCCGATGATCCTTTCTTCCGGGTCTCCTGCGAGGCTAACCTGATGAATATGCCCGTTATCTGGGGGTATCCCTGTGTGCGCTATTTCAATTCCACCGTTGAGCCCTCGATCATGAGCTTTTACACTGCGCTGGATATGGAACGGAGCGTAAAATCCGATTACGAGCCTGATGAATACCCGCTGATGGAGCTGCTGTCTGTTAAGTATTATGCCGACCAGGCATACTTTGACGAGGACGGCAATGCCAAGCCGCCTGCTGAGCTTCTTCCCTCTGCCAGGAGCTACAGGATAGTCACACAGGAGAACAATATAAATTTCTATGAAAACACAGAATTCATTCCTATGGGCCTTGCCTTTGACAAATACACCACTATGGAGGCTCTTGAAGGGCAGCCCGGCCTGCTGAAGGAATTTGCATATCTTGAAGCGATCGTACTCGATAAGGAGCAGGCAGAGAAATATTCGGATATACTCACCCCCTATGATACCTCCCTCATTTCCACTGCCGCAGAGCGCTACCATGAGATCTGCGAAACAAGGCGCAGCCTCAGCTGCCGCAGCTTTGAGATGCAGGGCAGCAGTTTCCGGGCAGAGATCACCCTTGACAAACCGCAGCTGGTGTTCTTTTCGGTACCGTTTTCCGAGGGCTGGAGCGCTGAGGTGAACGGCTCACCGGCAGAGATCGAAAGAGTCTACAACGGACTTATGGCTGTGCGCTGCGATGCCGGCGAAAGCCGCATCAGCTTTGAGTATAAAAACAAATACCTGTCGGCAGGGTTTATCATCACGCTCTGTGCGGCGGGAGTGCTGGCAGTTTATATCGGGATAAGCCTGTATCAGTCCCGGAAAAAACACATCAAGGAGAAAAGCTATGAGTGATTTTATTGACAAGCTGAAAGAGACCTTTGTCACCGACGACCGGTATATGTACCTGCTCCGGGGCCTTGGCAATACACTGATAATAACCTTTGCAGCCGCCCTGATAGGCATAGTGCTCGGGTTTATCGTTGCCATGATACGCTCCACCCACGACAAGACCGGCAAGCTCAAGATCGGCAATTTCATCTGCCGGATATACCTGACAGTCATTCGGGGAACACCTATGGTAGTCCAGCTGATGATAATGTATTTTGTTATTTTTGCCACCCTCAATTCAAAGTATAAGATCGTCGTTGCCATACTCTCCTTCGGCATCAACTCCGGCGCTTATGTGGCAGAGATAGTCCGCTCCGGTATCATGTCGATAGACAACGGCCAGTTTGAGGCCGGCGCAAGCCTCGGCCTTTCCTACTCCCGCACCATGATCTATATCATTCTCCCGCAGGCCTTCAAGAACGTGCTGCCGGCTCTGGCAAATGAGGTCATAGTGCTGCTGAAGGAGACCTCTGTTGCCGGATACATCGGCATGGAGGACCTGACCAAGGGCGGAGATATAATCAGAGCCAACACCTACCAGGCATTTATGCCGCTGCTGGCTGTAGCTGCCATTTATCTGGTAATGGTAATAATACTCACAGCTTTGGTAGGAAAGCTTGAAAGGAGGCTGGCTAAGAATGAAAAACGCTGATAAGCTCTCAAAGCACACGACCCACAGCATGGAGTCCGACGAGCTGATAGTAGTCAGGGATCTGCACAAATCCTTCGGTGAGCTGCACATATTAAAGGGCATCAGCACCACTATCAAAAAGGGTGAAAAGGTAGTTATCATCGGGCCCTCCGGCTCCGGAAAGAGCACCTTTCTCAGGTGCCTGAACCTATTGGAGCGCCCCACCTCCGGCTCTATCGCACTGGACGAGATCGACCTTTTAAAGCTCAACGAAAAGGGCGTGAACTATATGCGCCAGTCTATGGGAATGGTCTTCCAGCATTTCAACCTGTTCCCCCACCTCACCATTCGCAAAAACATCACCCTGGCTCCCGTAAAGCTTGGCGTGCTCTCAGAGCAGGAGGCTAACGACAAGGCTGACGAGCTGCTTGAAAAGGTGGGCCTCTATGACAAATGCGACGCTTACCCCAGCCAGCTCTCCGGCGGCCAGAAGCAGCGTATCGCCATAGCAAGAGCGCTTGCCATGAACCCGGAGGTCATGCTTTTTGACGAGCCCACCTCCGCCCTTGACCCGGAAATGGTGGGTGAGGTGTTAGGACTTATGAAGCAGCTTGCCGATGCGGGCATGACAATGGTGGTAGTCACCCACGAAATGGGCTTCGCCAAGGAGGTGGCTTCAAGAGTGATGTTCATGGACGACGGTCAGATCTTAGAAGAAGCTCCCCCGCAGGAATTCTTTGCCAACCCCAAGAACGACAGGACCAAGCTGTTCCTTTCAAAGGTGCTGGTCTGATATATCCATCAACAAGCCCTGACCGCTGAATTGCGTGTCAGGGCTTATTTATGTTCCAGGGCTTTAACACGAGCAAACAAATTGTAAACTTGTTGTAATTGAAAACAAGTACAAAAAATGGTACACTATTATAAAAGGAG